>CAYYSO010000069.1:0-12652 GCA_964474415.1 uncultured Methylomarinum sp.
AAAAGGGATTATATGATTTATACCAATTGCGACAGTTATTTGAGTTATATATCTGGGTCATTAACTTTTCAGCACGTTTGGGCAGAACCTTGGAACTATACTGTATTAAAATACAATAAAAACAACATATCGATGACAGGATAATCCTATTTTCTTTTTAAGTGTCAGAATTGTATTACATTACTTTATCGTTAGCCTGGGAGTTTGAAAAATATTCCCTTATTTCATTACAAAAAGCATGGTTTAATCTAACTTTATATGTCCTTTTTGGTTATTGCAAGATAATTTGAGTTTTAATAAAAACAGAGGTAACCGTTCAACCCCCTTTAGAATTTGCTTCTTCCCGATTTCGCGGGGTATCCACAACACATAGTGTTAGCTCTATTTTGTCAGATTATTATTGTTCCTGTGCAAGCTGTTCTGATAGGTGAGGCCTTTATATGATGTTATAGGAGCCTGTCCGAAAATAGAAAGCCTACTGTGGAAAAGCTGATTTTGGCCAGATTTCCCTCGCTACGGCTCCTATTCTCGGACAGGCTCCTAAATATGGTATTGAGCGCCATATTGATCAATTTTATTCCAGAATTGCTCCCACCGGTCACCCGATTGAACAAGACTTCTTAGACTTAAGATAATTCCTGCTCCTTGGTTTTTCCAGCGCATCCCCGAACAACATAAACGTTGCTTGACCAAGGTTTTACATGCAGCTTCAGTCACACCTGAACCAATCGGTAACTGATTCGCTATATGTTCCGCATAATTCATTTGATACCGATGATTGTTAAAATAAGTCAACGCTTGAGTTAAATCTTCTTTAACCGTTTTGATCAGTCCTTTTTTTCGTGCCAACGTTTCCATTTCTTGAATTAACTTTTCAATAGCTCCTGACTCATGCTTAAGTTGATGGCATCGATCTGATAACCATTCCGCTCTTTTGTTTTTTCCTGTTTTCTGTGGGAAAACAGCATATGCCGCTTTGCTAAGATATTCTGACACATGATAGAAGTCCAGTAATTGGCGGTCTGTGTAGGGTGTCAGAAATGACCAGTTATCTTTGGCACCATCGGTAACCCCCAGATAAAGAGCATCAGGATAGAGCGCTTTGATATGCTGAATTTCTTTCTCATAACGCTGCATGAAGGTTTCCTTGCCATATTTAGGGGGGACTCCCCAATATAGCGAGTGCAAGCGGGTACCTCCTGCATCATAGAAGGATACTGCACCTACCAGCGCTTCACGCCAACCTTCTTCTTGCATCAAGATATAAGCACCATCCATGCTGAAAACAATTGTCGAGACAGCGGCTTCTAATTTAGGCAAAGTATAAATCCAGTCTTCTTCTCTGGCCTGAGCAATTCCTCCGACCCAATCCGCCATATTCTGGATGTACGATTTCGTAATTTTACGGTTGTGGTTGGCTTCAAAATCGTGGCAGACCGCTTGCGCATTCATATGAACATATTTGTGTGAAACTTGCTTGGCTAATCGCGGCGTTCCTCCTCGAATAATGCGGGCTCTCTTTTCCAGTGGACACCACACTTTGCCGCCTTTTGAAGTCTGGTAGGTATAACGTTCGATCTTTACAACCCCATAAGGTGTTTGATATTTTTTTTCAGTGGGTCTTTTGGCAGTCCATTTTATACTGCCTGTTTGCAGAGAACTCCCATCGCTATCAAAGTTCTTCAAGGCTTTTTCTGTGGCTAAAAGTCCTACTTCGTTACAGGCATTTTGAATGGCATTTTCTGCTTCCAGAAGTGTGCCGTCTATATTAACTTTAACTTCTATCGTCAAGTTGTTTCCGTTGCGTGTAATTAATTGTGCCATGACTAAAATAACCCGCATAATTTATTTTCAATCAGTTATACCACATGCCTGCAATTAACATCAACTAGAGGCTGCAGTGTTATTTTTTGTTAAGTTGATCGGCTGGCAAATGCCTTACAGGATATTTTGTTTTATCATGTTCAGATGTTGAAAAAACGGGAGATAATCAAGATTCCTGGATTCCACCTTCGGTCAGATTTGCCGGGCTTAGCAGTTTCTCCAGTTCTTTCATGCTCAGATCAGTCATGTCGGCAGCCACATCGATCACCGGCCTGCCCTGCTTGTAGGCTGTCTTGGCGATCTCGGCAGCTTTTGCATACCCAATAATCGGATTCAGTGCAGTTACCAGAATCGGGTTCCTGATTAGCGCGATGTCGAGATTATCCTGGTGTACATTGAACCCGGCAATGGCTTTATCAGCCAACACTTGACTAACATTACCCAACAATTCAATACTCTGTAAAATATTATAGGCAATCACCGGCAGCATAACATTCAACTGGAACGAACCGGATTGTCCGGCTATAGTGATGGTGGCATCATTGCCGATAACCTGGGCGCAAACCATCGCTGTCGCTTCCGGAATGACCGGGTTGACCTTGCCAGGCATAATACTGCTGCCCGGTTGCAGCGCCATAAGCTCGATTTCGCCCAAACCGGCAAAGGGACCACTGTTCATCCAGCGCAAATCGTTGGCAATCTTCATTAGACTGACAGCAATAACCTTTAACTGCCCGGACAATTCAACTGCAGCATCCTGAGCGCTCAAGCCCTCAAAAAAGGAAGTATTCGGTTTAAATGGCAGACAGGTCTGATTTTCCAGTTGTCTGGCGAAACGCACGGCGAATTCCGGGTGTGCATTGATGCCGGTACCCACTGCAGTACCGCCCTGGGCAAGACAAAAAATCCGTGGCAAAGTTGATTCTATGCGCTGGATACCCTTTTGAATCTGCACCGCCCAGGCACCGACTTCCTGCCCCATCCTGATGGGCATGGCATCCATCAAATGTGTTCGCCCGGTTTTGGTGACGCTATCCAGTTGCATAGATTTCTCTTCAAGACATTTCTGCAGTTGCCGTAATGACGGCAACAGTTGTGTCTGGGTTTCCAGTGCAGCGCTGACATGAATCGCCGTTGGAATCACATCATTACTGCTCTGTCCCATATTAACATGATCATTGGGATTAACTGTCAGACCGGAACTTAAAGACGCCAGTCTGGCAATGACCTCATTAACATTCATATTAGTACTGGTACCGGAACCAGTCTGAAATACATCGACAGGAAACTGTTCCTTATGCTTTCCCTGCAAAATTTCTTCGGCGGCCTTGATAATAGCGGCTGCAACTTCACCATTCACAAGTCCGAGTTCCAGATTCACCTGCGCGGCGGTTTTTTTAATTAGCGCCACAGCCTTGATAAAGGTCATCGGCATAAGCAATCCACTGATTGGAAAATTCTCTACTGCCCGCTGAGTCTGGGCGCCGTACAGCGCTTTTTCTGGAACTCTCAATTCGCCCATACTGTCTTTTTCAATACGGTAGTCATCAGCCATCATCAATCCTCCGCTTAAAAATATCGTAGAAAAGAGATAGTACAACACTATAAGGAGAAAAAAGCAGGCATTAATCCCTTTCATCGTGAAATGATATAAACTTTGTAAAAAAATGATGAATAACTACTTTAACCTGTTCAATGATGAAAATTTTAACTCTTAGCGATGTACAAACATTAATTCATAAGGTGGGATTAAAGTTTTTATTTCAACGGCTTACCGAATCTATGATAGTGGATTTTGGCCGTTGGAATGACTTTTATTTATCCCCCCGTCACGCGACTTATTATGAGCATGGCGTTATTGAATTAATGCCTTGTTCTAATGACCGTTTATACAGTTTCAAGTATGTAAATGGTCATCCTGAAAACCCGGATCAAGGTAAGTTAAGTGTCGTCGCATTAGGGCAATTAAATGAAGTCAGCAGCGGCTATCCGTTAATGATAAGCGAAATGACACTTTTAACTGCAATACGAACAGCGGTAACGGGTGTGTTAGCGGCAAAATATCTGGCTCGTCGTGATAGTAGAAATCTGGCAATAATTGGTACCGGTGCACAAGCAGAATTTCAGGTAATGGGATTTGCAAATTTTTTTCCATTGGAAAAAGTTTACTTTTATGACAGCGATAATTCAGCCATGAAAAAGTTTAAAAAAAACCTGACTGGAGAAAACTTTAAACTGATTGCTTGTCAAAGTATTAGTGAAACGGTGTCTTCTGCAGATATTGTAGTGACTGCCACAGCGGCTAAAAAACACCAGTGTTTATTTAAAATAGAGGATATTGCTCCGGGAACCCATATTCAGGCAATGGGTGGTGATTGTCCGGGTAAAACAGAACTGGATGCCAATTTATTAGTACAATCGAAAGTAGTGGTCGAATATACACCCCAAAGCCAGCTGGAAGGGGAAATGCAACAGCGCCCAAAAAACGGAATTTATGCGGAATTATGGGAATTGGTTTGTGACAAGAAGCCCGGAAGAATAAATGAGCAGGAAATTACCGTGTTTGATTCGGTAGGATTTGCGTTAGAAGACTTTTCTATTTTGCGTGTTTTTTATGAGTTGGCAAGCGAATATCAGTTAGGCACAGAGTTGACTTTAATACCCGAACTGGATGACCCTAAAAACTTGTATGGATTAATAACAGGAGGACTAGATGAACCCTTTAACCAGTAAAACGTGTGTCGCTTGTAGAGTAGGCGCACCGCTTGCAACAGCGGCAGAAATTAATGAATTTATGCAACAATTGCCGGATTGGTCAATTGTTGAAATGGATAACGTCAAACGTTTAAAGCGAATATTTTCTTTTAAGAATTTTGTAGATGCTATGGCATTTACCCAAAAAGTCGCTACGCTTGCTGAAGATGAAAACCATCATCCTGCCATTCTGACAGAATGGGGGAAAGTCACCGTTTTTTGGTGGTCGCATAAAATACAAGGCTTACACGTAAATGATTTTATTATGGCGGCTAAAACAGACCAGTTATGATCACATCATTAAACTGTCAAACAGGATAATTCATTAGCTGTTTTTTTATTGCCAGTTACCTTAAATCATTGCAGCCATTAATTTTTGCATATATGACTCTATTCAATTAGGATGGAAGCATGAGTGGTTTCCGCAATTTAAATTTACAGCGCACTGTGAGTCTATTCATCCTATTTACTGCGCTGTTTTTCCAAATACACACCTTGTACGCCTGTGATTCAATGGATGGCAAGCCCAAGCAAGTCTGTTGCTGCGGTGAGCATGATTCGGTTGTCTGTCCCATGGCTGATAACTGCGGCATGCATGAACAAATGGCGGAAAGCGCCTGTTGTGAACTCAGTTATGATATTGTCAATGATGTCGCCATGACGAACAGCGCCTCAACGGCAGACACTCTGACATTACTGCTCGACAGCCCACAACCGCCCCCCGTTGTTGATCTTCAGAATTTTTCACCTCGACCTTTAGCGATACTATCACGGCAAATTCTGGCAACAGTTGAGCCACCGATATCAAGTCGTGGTAAATCAACCTATTTACACACCCAGCGCCTACGTCTTTAGGCCGAATCTCTCGTTAATATCCCCCGATACTTCAGTCATAGGCTGGAGTTATTTGAGGTAATGTCTGCCTGTTACCATTAAATCAAGGATATAAAACAGGCTGTGTTGACGACAAAGCGTATTACACTAAAAGATGCGCTTCGTACCTCAGCCCACCCTACATCAATTTCTTTGAGTGAATGACAGTGGAACCTTGCCTCTTGTATTGAATACTTCAGAGAGATTCTTATGAAAATTCATTATTCTCTGGCAACGCTGTTGCCGCTGTTGCCGCTGTTGCTGGTAATGATTCCACCAGTCAACTTGTCTGCAAATGAAATCAAGACTGTTGCTTCAGTTGAGGCTCTATCATCGTCTCAACTGGTTGCAGAGGTATTGCAAGCCAACCCAAGATTAGAAGTTGCTCAAGCAACCTGGCAAGCATCTGTCGCCAGCATTGAACAACAATCCGCCTTGGACGACCCGCAATTTCAATATAGCTTCGCGCCTTTAACCGTTAATAGTCAGAAAGCGGGAGATCAGAATTTGAATTTCGGTCAGCGTTTTGAAATATCGCAGAGAATTCCCTTTCCTGGTAAATTGCATTTGCGTGGAAAGATTGCTGAATATCAGGCAAAAACCCGACAGCAAGATATCACAACATTACAGCTACTGTTAGCAACTGAAGCAAAATCTTTATTTGCAGATTGGTATTTTATTCATCAGGCCATTACCATCAATAAAACCAATCAAATCTTATTGGCAGAATTTCGGGATATTGCCGAAACACGGTACAGCACAGGACTAACCAGCAAACAGGATGTTTTACGTGCCGAGGTGGAACAGGTATTACTACAGCATCAGGCGATAGCCTTACAACGCCAGCATAAAACGATTCTTGCTCAACTGAATACCTTGCTGAATCGTCCCGTAGAGACATCCTTGCCTTTACCCATAAAACTGGCTGAAATCAATGAACTACCCGATTTTGAACAGTTGCAAAACAAGGCGATGCTGTCTCGTCCCGAACTCAAATCGAGTATGGCCAACATTAATGTACACATAACCCGGACTGAGCTGACCGCATTAGATTATTACCCAGACTTCAAACTCTCCGCAGGCTACAACAGCTTTTGGGACAATGAGGACAAACGCTTTACCCTGGGTGCCAGTATTAATATCCCATTGGATCAAAGTAAACGACGGGCAGCTGAACAAGAGGCCAAAGCGAATACTCAACAAGCCCATTGGCAAAAAATTGATCTTGAAGCGGAGATCAGAAAAGAGCTGTCTATCGCTTACGCATATGTTGAAGAAAGCCAGCATGTACTGCGACTGTATCGCCAACAATTATCGCCACTGGCTGCTGAAAATATGGCGGCTGCAAAAGCGGATTACCAGTCTGGGAAAGGCGATTTTCTAACTCTGATCAGCAGTGAAAAAAATGCCCTGCAGACTCAACTACAAACAGAACAGGCATTAGCAGAAGTCCATCGTCGTTTTGCCGCGCTTGAACAAGCAGCAGGAAGTCTTGACTCATTATTGCCAGCTAACAACACAGGGAGCAAAGTACCATGAAAACAGCCTATAAAATCGGCATGACAATCCTTTGTTTATTAGTGTTAGTGAGCCTGGGCCTTTTTTATCGTTATCAGCCAACAACAACGACTTTAAAAGCACACAATATGGGAGCGATCCATTTAGCAGGAAACTATCAAATTCAAATAGAACTCAACCCTGAAAAACCTAAAATCGGCAATAACCAACTGACGCTGGCGCTTCGTGACAAGAAAGACAGGTTAGTAACCGATGCGATCATTCAGGCTTATGTCGAAATGCCGGCGATGGGTTCCATGCAAGCCATGCGTGAACCTATTAGTATAGAAAACAACGGCTCTGGACGTTATCAGGGACACTATTCTTTGCCCATGAATGGCAGTTGGCCAATAACGCTTAATATTTCATCGAAAAACCAGGGCAAGGCAGAGATTTTGTTTGATATGAATACCAGCCGTAGCGGCGTAAAACTGATACAGGCAACGGCAAGTGATTTGTCACCCCAGCCCCGTCAGACAAAAATACCTGAACAGCAACTGGCAGTCTTTAATGTGGACACTTATCGCCGGCAATTAATTGGTGTGACGACCGCTGAAGTGGTCTGCCAAAATTTAACAAAAACCATTCATGTCGATGCCAGAGTGAACTATAACCAATCCCGACTCACCGATATTGCCCTGAAATACGATGCCTGGATCGGTCAGTTGAATGCTGATTACCTGGGCAAACAGATGCAAAAAGGCGAGACTTTGTTGACTGTTTACAGTCCTGAACTGGTTTCAGCCCAGGATGAGTATCTGGACAGTTTAAAACAACGGCATTCTTTCAGATTACGTAAAGCCACACGGCGGCGATTAACACTCTGGGATATTGATAACGCCCAAATTAAAGCGCTGGAAAAACGCGGTAGAGCGATCGAATATTTACCCATCGTCTCACCGGTTTCCGGCACGATTATTGAAAAACACATGGTTGCCGGTAGCGCTGTCAAAGCGGGGGCACGGTTATTGCGTCTGGCTGATTTATCGACCGTCTGGATAGAAGGTGAGGTCTATGAGTCAGATTTACCTTGGGTTAAAGTCGGTATGAAGGCGCGAATTACCCTGACAGAACAACCTGAATCTTCATACACAGCCACAGTGACATTTATTGATCCGTTGTTAAATCCACAATCGCGTAGCGCCGTAATTCGTGTTCAACTGGACAATACTGACGGTATTTTACGACCGGATATGTTTGCTACGATGCAGCTACAGATTGATTTAGGGAAACGAATGATAATACCAGAACAGACGGTTATTTACTCAGGTAATCAACGAATTGTTTTTATCGACAAAGGGAATGGCCGTTTATTGCCTAAAAAAATTAAAACCGGATTACGCAATAAGGACATGATCGAGGTATTAGACGGCTTAAAATCAGGCGATAAAATTGTCTCCTCCGGAAACTTCCTGATTGCCGCTGAAAGCAAGCTGAAAGCGGGGTTGGCGCAATGGTAAACGAATCCAAAAACACAACCGGAGCCATTGCCTCTGTCATCGGATACTGTGCCCGTCATGCCGTGCTAACCGTTATCATCGTTCTGCTCTGTGCCTTATGGGGCTATCGTTCATTAATGCATACACCGCTGGATGCCATCCCTGATTTATCCGATGTACAGGTTATTATTTATAGCGAATGGCCCGGGCGCAGTCCTGATTTGGTAGAGGACCAAATCACTTACCCACTGACCACCGCATTCCTTTCCGCACCGAATGTTAAATTTGTACGCGGACAAAGTTTTATGGGTTTAAGTTTTGTTTATGTGATTTTTAACGATGATACCGATATTTACTGGGCCAGATCGAGGGTGATGGAATATCTCAACACCGCCACAGCGGATTTGCCCGATAGCGTACAACCGACGTTAGGGCCGGATGCCACCGGTGTGGGTTGGGTGTTTGAATACGCCTTGGTGGATAAATCCGGCAACCATAATCTGGCCGAACTTCGCAGCTTGCAGGATTTTAAGCTGCGTTACTGGCTGGAATCGGTGGCAGGCGTTGCCGAAGTCGCTGCCATTGGTGGTTTTGAGAAAGAGTATCAGGTCACCGTCGATCCCAATAAACTGGCAAGCTATGGTCTAACTCTGAATCAGGTTGCCAGAGCGATTCGACATTCCAATAATGATGTCGGCGGCCGGGTTCTGGAAATCGCCGGACATGAGCAGTTTATCCGTGGACGGGGATATATTAAGTCAGTACATGATATTGAACGCATTGCTTTATCCGCCAGTAAAACCGGCATACCAGTACGGCTGCAGGATATCGCTCATGTCAGTATGGGACCTGCCATGCGCAGAGGTTTGGCAGAACTGGATGGTGAAGGTGAAACCGTGGGCGGCATTGTCATTATGCGTTATGGTGAAGATGCGCTGGATGTTATCAACCGGGTCAAACAACGGCTCGATGAGATTAAACCGAGCTTACCTGAGGGTGTAGAGGTTATCACCGCCTATGACCGCTCCGGTTTAATCAATGAAGCCATTGATACGCTTAAACTGACGTTGGCAGAAGAAATGCTGATCGTTTCAGCGGTGATTTTATTGTTTCTGATACATTTACGTTCTTCGCTGATCGTTATCATCAGTTTGCCGGTCGCCGTTCTCCTGGCTTTTATTCCTTTGTCCACACAGCAGCTCAGCGCCAATATCATGTCGCTGGGCGGGATTGCTGTGGCGATAGGCGCCATGGTCGATGCCGCCATTGTCATGATTGATAATATTCACAAGCAACTGGCGAATAAAGCACCTGAAACAGCGCGTAAAACCATCATTATTCAGGCCATGCAACAAGTCGGCCCCAGTATTTTCTTTTCTCTGCTGATCATTACTCTGGGCTTTGTGCCGGTATTTGCCCTGGAAGGCACGGAGGGCCGATTATTTACACCATTAGCTTATACCAAAACCTATTCAATGGGTTTTGCGGCCATACTGGCGATTACCTTAACCCCGGCATTGGCAGTGTTATTGATTCGCGGCAAAATACGGAGTAATCAAAGCGGTCTAAATCGCTTATTGATTGCGCTGTATCAACCGGTTGTGCGTTTTTCCTTACGCTGGCGCGGCGCTGTCATTACTATCACATTGCTGGCATTACTGGCGACCGTACCGGTTTTTTTAAAGCTGGGCAGTGAATTTATGCCACCGCTAAATGAGGGCAGCATTCTGTATATGCCGACCACCTTACCGGGACTGTCGATCACTGAAGCGGGAAAAATATTGCAAACAATGGATCGACAATTAAAACAGTTTCCCGAAGTCGAACGGGTATTCGGTAAAATTGGCCGTTCGACCAGTCCGACTGATCCCGCCCCATTGTCGATGGTGGAAGCAGTCATCACCTTGAAACCGAAAGATCAATGGCGCAAGAATATGGATTGGGACGCGCTGATTGCTGAAATGGATGAAAAAATGCAATATCCGGGGATGCCCAATATCTGGTGGATGCCGATTCAAACACGGACTGAAATGCTGGCTACCGGCATTCGCTCCAGTCTCGGCATCAAAGTTTTCGGTGATGATCTGAAAAGCATTGAGAAAACCGCAATCAATATAGAACATACGTTGCAACAGGATGAGCGAACCAAACCCTACACCCGTAGCGCCTATGCTGAACGACTCACCGGTGGCTATTTTCTCGATTTCAATATCGATCGGGATAAAATCGCCCGGTACGGACTGACGGTGGATGATGTTGAAGATGTATTGATGACTGCTGTAGGCGGCTTAACGGTTTCCAAAACCATCGAAGGCCGGGAACGCTATGCGATTAATCTGCGTTATGCCCGTGAATTTCGAGACAACCCAGAGAGTTTACAGCGTATTCGTGTGCCCACTCCCAGCGGAGCACAAATTCCTATTACTCAGTTGGCCGAGCTTAAGTTTGAAACCGGCCCACCAATGCTGCGTAATGAAGATGGGCAATTGGTCACCTTTGTTTTTGTTGATGTCAATCATCAGGGCATTGTTGATTATGTTGCCGCAGCCAAGCAAGTGCTCAGTGAAAAAGTCGGTTTTCCCCAAGGTGTTCGTTTGGCCTGGGCAGGACAATTTCAGTACTTTGAGCGCGCCAAAGCAAAACTGATGGTTTTGATTCCACTGACCTTGTTGATCATTTTTATCCTGTTGGTCATCAATCACGGTTCAATGGCAGAAGCACTGATTATTCTGGTAGCCATTCCATTTTCCCTGACCGGCTCTGTGTGGTTGCTGTATGCTCTGGATTACAACCTGAGTATTGCAGTTTGGGTGGGGATGATTGCTTTGGCTGGATTAGCGGCTGAAATGGGGGTGTTGATGATGCTTTATCTGGATATCAGTTATCGGCAACATAAAACTGAAAATCGCTTGCAAACCCAGGCTGACCTGTTTGCCGCAATTGTTGACGGCGCCAGCCAGCGTATCCGTCCCATGCTAATGACCAGTCTGGCTTCTTTTATCGGTTTGTTACCGATTCTGTGGAGCAGCGGCGCCGGTGCCGATGTGATGAAACGCATTGCTGCGCCGATGGTCGGCGGCATAGCCACTTCACTGTTTATCGTTTTGCTGGTTTTTCCGGCGGTTTATTCTTATTGGAAAGGCCAGAGATGAGAGTACTCTAAACTTCAACAGTTTGTCGGGTTACGCTATGCTAACCCGACCTACAGAAGGCTTTTACGACACTATCTTAGCGAAAGACTCGTCATAAAACGCATCAACAATACGTTTAATTAAATGTAGCGTTTTGTTATTGACATCATTTTCAGGATTGAACTCACTGATTTCAAGGGTGCAGATTTTGCGGTTGTTGCGAATTCCCGATACCGCTGCAATCAACTGTTCAGCCCTTACCCCGCCATTGACCGGTGTTTCTACGCCAGGCGCATCTGTTGGATCGACTAAATCCAGGTCTATACTAATACCAATAAACCGACAGCTTTGGCTTAATTGTTCAACCGCTGATAATAAAATCGAGGGCAAATCTTCCAGATGATCTGAAAAGGTAATATTGACATCATGTTGTCTGAGCAATTGATATTCTTCGTCCTCATAACTTCGAACACCTATTATTTTAAGGTTTTCTGTATCAATATAGCTGTTTGATGGATAAAAAGCAGCCAGTTTTTCATCCGCATAGCCTAATAATGCAGCAACGGGCATACCATGAATATTACCGGAAGGCGAACTATAAAAAGTATGCGCATCCAGATGCGCATCCAGCCAGATCAATCCCAGTTTATCTGCCGCTTCCAGGCTATTTAATATACCACTCCAGGTGCCTAAGGCGCAGGAATGATCTCCGCCAATGACCAGAAAAGGTTGTTGTGTTTTAAAACACATCTCACTGTACTGACTGATGGTTTTATTCAACCTGATGAGTTGTGCTTCACTTGAACCTTTCTTGTCGGGGTGTAATATATGCCACTGTAACGATTTGTTGATGTTTTTTGACTGCGCAAATTCATCACGTAACATTTCAGCAGCATAACCGCACTGACGATATGGCCCACCCAAGCAAGAGGATACTCCTATCGTTTGAATAACCATTGATTCATAATAATAAGCCAAACCTGCTGATCTTTTGTTTCAAATTATTCACTATCCTCCAACAGGTATTGCAACCACAGCGTTGACAACTTTTCCTGAACGGTATTTTGCCGCAGT
>CAYYSO010000070.1:0-12562 GCA_964474415.1 uncultured Methylomarinum sp.
CTTATATGCGTGCAATTGATAAGTCTCCCTGGCTTCATTCCCCTAAGCTTAAAGTTATTAAAGGACAGGGTAATAAAAGAGGCGGACTAAATGATTTTAGTATGACTGCTATTCATGAACTCAGGACGACCGGGAATAAAGAGGCGCTGAAATGAATTTATCGGAAGTCAATTGGGACATTGAAGCCGCTGGAGCCTGGCCTTTTCCAATTAAAATCGCGACTGTTCTAATTATTTGTGCGGTGGTTGTCGGGCTTGATTATTATTACATTACTATGGATCAACTGGCAGAACTTGGGACTATAGAAGCGGAAGAGAGGACCTTAAAAAGTTCATTTGAGCGTAAGCATAAAAAAGCCGTAAATCTACAAGATTATAGAGATCAATTAAAACAAATCGAAACATCTCTGGGCGAAATGATTAAGCAAATGCCGACCAAAGCAGAGGTGGCCAATTTGCTGGTTGATATCTCTCAAACAGGTCTGGCCAGTGGTCTTGAGTTTAAGTTGTTTAAGCCCAGTGGCGAGATCAGAAAGGAGTTTTATTCAGAATTACCTATCAGTATTGAAGTGGTAGGGCAATATGAAGAGTTGGGTCTGTTTGTAAGTGGTTTGGCTTCATTACCCAGAATCGTTACTGTGCATAATGTCAGTATGTCACCGAACGCAGGGAAAAGTATGACGATGACAGCCACAATAAAAACATACAACGAAGGTGTCGAAAATCCTAATAAAGGGAAGAAGAGGAGGAGGAGAAGATGAGAGCCGATTTGATTTCGACCAGGTCTTATAGATCTTTTTTACTGGTAGGCTGTGTCTTTATATCTCTACTTACGGGTTGCGCTAATGATGATTTTAATGATTTAACTAAATATATTGCTGAAGTTAAAGCGAGACCCAAAGGAACGATAGAACCCTTACCTGAAATAAAAGTTATTGAGCCTTTTATTTTTAAACCGAATGGTTTGCGGAATCCATTTAGACCGGTGGAAAAAATAACGGATAATGACATTCTCGACATAGCGGCTGGAAATGGAATAAGACCGGATAACACGAGAAGAAAAGAAGAACTGGAGTCTTATCCTTTGGATACATTGAGAATGGTTGGAACTTTGACGATAAAAAATGGTTTGTGGGGTTTGGTAAAAGCCAGTGATGGAACCATTCATCGGGTTCAGGTAGGCCATCATATGGGTACTAATTATGGCAAAATTATTCGTATTCGTGAGGATAGGATCGAATTAATGGAAATTGTACCTGATAATAAACCGGGATTATGGCGCGAACAGCAAGCCTCATTAGCATTAGCGGAGTAATACAAGGTATGAATGCCAAGCAAAAAAACTATTATTGGGGAATACCAGGCCGGATCAAATTTGGTTGGTTAGTCACATTGATCGTGTTGGTACAATCCAGTTTGTTGTCGGCTAATGATAAGGCAATTGAATCAATACAGTTTTCAACGCTTGCCGGCAATAAGGTTCAATTAGAGTTGGGAATGAATTCTCAAGCTGTAGAACCCAAAATATTCCAGACCGATAATCCGGCCAGAATTGCGCTGGATTTTCTTGGCGTAAAAAGTGACCTGGCAAAAAAAAGCTTTCCCGTTAATCAAGGTGCGGCGAATACTGTTTATGTCCTTGAGGTCGGTAATCGGACAAGGGTTGTTTTAAATTTAATCGACTCAGTCAATTATAAAACAAGAATTGAGGGTAACAAGTTTTACCTTATATTGGATGCCGCCAAATCAATTGCCGGCACAGAAAAAGTTATCAAGAAACAACTCAAACAAAATAATGTCAGTCGATTAATTCCCAGGCAGACTATTAAGGGTGTGGATTTTAGGCGCGGATCTCACGGTGAAGGCCGGTTGTTGTTAGCTCTGTCCAATCCCAATACGGTCGTCGATATAAAGGAACGCGGCGGTAAAGTTGTGTTGCATTTCTTGAATACGAAGTTGCCGGATTCGTTAGCGAAAAGATATGACGTGATGGATTTTGCTACACCTGTGCAGACAGTTGATGCGGTAAAACGCGGGAATGGAACTGTTATCACTGTGACCACGGTTGACGGTAATTACGATTTTTCATCTTTTCAATCCAAGGGGTTGTTGACGGTTGAGTTCAGACCTTTATCACCTGCAGAAAAAGCAGCGCAGATAAAAGATAAATTTCCATTTACCGGCGCCAAGTTGTCGTTGAATTTTCAGGATATTGAGGTCAGGTCGGTGTTGCAGATTCTGGCGGATTTCACCGATTTGAATATTATTGCCTCTGATTCGGTTGGCGGTAATGTTACCTTAAGGTTGAACGACGTACCCTGGGATCAGGCTTTGGCGTTGGTTTTAAAATCAAAGGGTTTAGCCAAAAGAAAAAACGGTAACGTTATTTTTGTAGCGCCGACTGCTGAAATCACCAAAATGGAAGAAGCGGAATTAGCGGCTAAGAAAATTGTTCAGCGTTTAGAACCATTAAAGACAGAGTATATTCAGATAAACTATGCTAAAGCTGAAGATATTCAAGCTATTTTAACTGGGCAGAATGTCGTTCAGTCCTCTGCTACTAATTCATCTCAATCTAATCAAGCAAGTATAGGCAGTACTCAGATTTCAAATAACAGTCAGAATACGGGGGCTAATATATTTACCGGATTACTGTCAAACAGAGGAAAAGCGATTGTTGATTCTAGAACCAATACGCTGATTGTTAAGGATACGACTAAACACTTAGATGAAGTCCGTAAATTAATTAAGATATTAGATATTCCAGTCAGGCAAGTGCTTATTGAATCGAGAATTGTTATTGCAAATACTGATTTTATTCGCGATTTAGGGGTTAAATTTGGAGTGGCCAAAAACAATAGTAATATAGGTTCTGGGAAAAATTTTACCCTAGGTGCAGGCTCTGGAACCACGACAACTTCGTCATTGGCTGATTTAACCAGTGCATTAACAGCAACAAGCGGGGGGGCGTTAGCTATGACATTGGCACGCGGCGCTAATTATATACTTAACCTGGAATTAACTGCTTTACAAACGAATAATCAGGGCGAAGTTTTATCAAATCCCAGAGTCATGACTTCGAATCTGGTAAAAGCAACCATTAAACAAGGTATACAGATTCCATTTCAAACGGTAAGTCAGAATGGCACTGTTACTCAGCTGGTTGACGCTGTGTTGCAACTGGATGTGATTCCTCAAATTACACCTAATGGTAGTGTAATTATGAACCTGGATATTAAGAAAGATGCCCCAGGTACCGTTTTGCAAACGGGGGGTGGGACATCAGGGACTGGGTCGGCCATACCGATTGATACCAGGCGAGTTACAACGACGGTTCAGGTTGATGATGGCGAAACCGTAGTGTTGGGCGGGATTTATGAGGGTAATTCAACCACCCGTAGTGCGAAAGTTCCCTGGTTTGCCGATTTGCCGGGAATAGGGTGGTTGTTTACGCAAAACGAAAATAAGGATATAAGAAAAAAAGAGTTGCTGATCTTCGTAACACCCAAGATCATAAAAAACACCTTGGCAGTTAATTAACCAGTTACACTTGAGGCAAAAAAAGGGGCATAATGCCCCTTTTTTAATGTTTAGGATAAACAGCTATCCATGAGACGAGCAAAAAATATTTATTTAATTGGACTGATGGGCGCTGGAAAAACGACTATCGGCAGACAACTTGCGAAAGCTTTACAATGGCCGTTTTATGATAGTGACAAAGTCATAGAAGATAATACCGGTGTGAATATTTCCACAATTTTTGAATATGAAGGGGAAGCCGGTTTTAGAATGCGTGAACAGCTTATAATTGAACAATTGACAGAATTGGATGATATTGTGTTGGCGACGGGTGGCGGAGCAATTCTTAAAGAGCAGAATAGAAATTTTTTGATAAACCATGGTTTCGTGGTGTATTTACAATGTTCAGTCGATAAGATTTTACAGAGAACCAAGCGCGATAATCAAAGGCCGCTATTAAATACGGAAAATCCACGGAAACGTTTAGAAACACTGTTTGCCGAAAGAGATCCCCTTTATTTATCCTGTGCGGATTTTAAAATAGATACGGGTATAATACCGAGCAAAACAGTGGTTAAAACCATTCTGAACGAGTTTCACCGGTTGGATTGATATGAAAGAATTACGAGTAGATTTGAAGGATAGAGCATACCCCATCTATATTGGTGCAGATTTGTTACAGCAAAAACAATTGCTGGTGCGCCATATTCACTCTCAACAAGTTATTATTGTCACCAATGAAACGATAGCGCCCTTGTATCTGCATGTTGTCCAACAAAATTTGACGACATTTCGCTTAGAAACAGTCATTCTTCCCGATGGTGAGCAATTCAAGACATTGGAATATGTCGGTAAGATATTTGATCACTTATTGAAAAAGAAATTTAGTCGTAATGCCACATTAGTCGCGTTAGGCGGTGGAGTTATTGGTGACATGGGCGGTTTTGCAGCAGCCTGTTATCAGCGTGGTATCGCTTTTATTCAGATTCCGACCACATTACTGGCGCAGGTGGATTCTTCAGTTGGCGGAAAAACTGGCGTTAATCATGTACTGGGAAAAAATATGATTGGTGCATTTTATCAGCCGCAATGTGTTATAGCTGACACTGGTGTGTTGGATACCCTAGACGCCAGACAGTTATCTGCCGGATTGGCGGAGGTCATTAAATATGGCTTGATTCGTGATTTGGAATTTTTCCAATGGCTGGAAGTAAACATGCCGTTATTGTTGGAGCGGGATAAAGATGCCCTGGCGTTTGCGATTGAGCGTTCCTGTCAGAATAAAGCGGAAGTTGTTGCTGAAGATGAATTTGAATCGGGCGTCAGAGCCACTTTAAATTTGGGTCACACTTTTGGACATGCCATTGAAGCCGGTATGGGATACGGACAATATCTACATGGAGAAGCCGTAGCTATCGGAACCTGTTTTGCAGCCGATTTATCCAGAAGACTTGGTTGGTTGTCGCGAGAAGATGTCGCCAGAATTATCGCTATTTTTAAGAGTGCAAATTTGCCGATCATTCCACCAGAAGCCATGCACATGGATCAGTATGTTGATTTGATGACTGTTGATAAGAAAAATCTGGATGGCAGGATCAGGGTGATTTTGCTGGAAACATTGGGTAAAGCGACGTTACCCGTTAATGTAGAGCTTCACTGTCTGCAGGAAACACTTAAGGGTTACCCGGGAAATACACCTTGCTTGGAAATGTAATATTCCGGCGATCTTTATGAATCTTTTTTATTTCTGCTCCTGAGCGAAAAAACATAATGAGTACGCAACAATCACAAACAGGTATTCAACAGCTTATCACTCTGGAGCGCGTGCAGAAACTGGATTTGTTAATTCATCTGGTTAGCAATCTCAGTCAATCATTGATTATCTGTGGGCCTGAAGGGATTGGAAAAACCACGATACTGGATGCCTTGATTGCGCATAAAAAAGACGCTTGGCCGATTTGTATGATGCAGGGTGGGAGCAGTTTAAGTTTTGAAAGCATCCTGGATAAATTTTTACAGCAGTTAATTCAGGTACAAGCGGAAAATGCAGGGCAAAATTTGGCAGCTATTCTGGAGCGTTATAATAAACAAAATCAAAAAGTTGTTTTGGTTATAGACGATGCTGGATTGTTGGTTCCGGGGTTGATTTCAGCATTGATTGAATTTGCTCATGGCAATAGTTGTTTGCGATTGGTGTTATCTTTAACGCATGACGAACTACATATTAAAAACAGCTCAGACAGATTCATAGATGATTGTCACTTAATAGAAATACCACCTCTTTCCAAAAAACAATGTATGTTGTTTTTACAAAATTTATCAGCCCAGCCCGGATCTGTCATCTCATTTAATGCGGTAACTGAAGGCTTTGTTGACAACTTGTATCGGAAAACCCATGGTATTCCCGGTAAAATTGTGGCTGAACTTCCTCAGTTTGCCCGCTATCAACCGACAACCGGATTGAAGTGGGGAATGGGGATACTGGTAATGTTTGCAGCACTAGGTTCTGGTTTGTTTTTTTATTTAAATAATAAGCCTGATCCGCAACGGTTTGAATCATTAAAGATTAAAGCACTGGTAAAAAAGAAAGCTGTTGCTGTGGAAATATCTTCGCCGTTGGTTCAATTAGAAAAAGGTGAGCAAGTTGACAATGAGGTTAAAGTCTATCAAAAGCAGGAAGGTAGCAAAAATAACGTTGTTATAAGTGATGATGGAAACAATGTTTTGTTGGGTAATGAGGAAAAAATAGCAGTAGATAAAAAAGAACCGCTGATAGCAAAAGACAAAGCGGTTGAAATAATTAAACCGGTTCAGAGACTACCGGAACGGATTGTTGAAGACAAAGAGAAGATCGGGCAGAAAATCGCTCCTGTTGAGAATCAGGCTGAGAAACCGGTCGTAGAAGAAAAGACCGAAAAGATGGACGCTGTACCAAAAACAGAGAAAACCAACGTGGACGTTGTTGCCTGGGTCAAAAGTCAGCCTCCTGAATCTTATACGATACAGCTGATGGTACTGTCAAAGCGTCAATCAGCTGAAAAGTTATTTAAAAAATATCCGGCTTATAACGAGTTGCTTAAATATTTCCAGATAAAGAAGCAAGGGCAGAGCCAATACGTGGTAATTTATGGCTCCTATAAAAACTCAGCTGACGCTGTTAATGCCAAGCAGGCGTTGCCTGCCGTGTTTCGGAAAGGCTGGGTAAGGAAATTTAAAGTATTGCAAAAGCAAATGTAAGGTAGCTGGCAATGGATAATCTACCCAAGATTGCGTCGGTTTTTTATAGTCCCCACGTTCGGCGTCACTGGCATTAAGTTTAGAAGTTGTGATGAGGTAGGTACGGATAAATGCGCACCTATACTATAACTAAAGTCAATAAGGCAGCTTACTTAATGGCAATGATGCTCAGCGTGAGAATTCAAATAGTGACGCAAAGCGTGTAAACGATATTTGGGCGGTTTATTTATTCCGCTACCTTATAAAAACAGGAAATATTAGATAATGACATCATTAAAAAACGACATTTTTATCAAAGCGTTATTAAAACAACCCATAGACAGAACGCCGGTATGGATGATGAGGCAAGCCGGACGTTATTTGCCTGAATATCGGAAAGTGCGCGCACAGGCAGGCAGTTTTCTCGATTTATGTACCAATCCGGAATTGGCCAGCGAAGTGACATTGCAACCTGTTGAAAGATTTGATTTTGATGCAGCAATTGTCTTCTCCGATATTTTAACCATTCCGGATGCAATGGGGTTAGGGCTTTATTTTACCGAAGGTGAGGGGCCTAAATTCAAAGATCCGATTAAAACGGCGGCCGACGTTGAAAAATTGCCGGTTCCCGATCCGGTTTCAGATTTACGCTATGTTATTGATGCGGTCAGTTTGAGTAGAAAAAATTTACAAAATCGGCTGCCGTTAATCGGTTTCTCCGGTAGTCCCTGGACCCTGGCGACTTATATGGTTGAAGGCGGTAGCAGCAAAAATTTTCAGAAAGTTAAAAGCCTGATGTATGAACAGCCAAAATTGATGCATCAAATGCTCGATAAATTGGCGCGATCTGTAGCTGCTTATCTTAATGCGCAGATTGAAGCCGGCGCTCAGGCGGTAATGGTGTTTGATACCTGGGGTGGTATCTTGAATTCCGAAGATTATAATGAGTTTTCCTTAAAATATGCGCAGCAGGTCAGACAATTATTGAAAACCAAAGTTGATGGACAACAAATACCGACTATTTTGTTTACTAAAGGTGGCGGTCTTTGGTTGGAAGCAATGGCTGATTCAGGTTATGAGGCATTAGGCCTGGATTGGCAGACGGATATAAAACAGGCAAGAGAAAGAGTGGGAGGCAAAGTTGCATTGCAAGGCAATATGGATCCAATTGCCTTATATGCGGAACCGACGGTTATCCGCGAAAAAGTCAAAGTTATCCTGGAGAAATACGGGCCAGGATCAGGGCATGTATTTAATCTGGGACACGGTATTTTGCCGGATGTGAATCCTGATCATGTGAAAGTGATGGTGGAAGCTGTGCATGAATTAAGTCCACAGTATCATTTATAAAAGAATATCGGCTATGTGGAAGCAAAAGAAAATCGAATTGTCGGCGATGAAACGCGGTTTTCACTTGATCACTCAAGATATAATGACTGAACTGCCTGAAACAAAGCTGATAAATGTGGGTCTCCTTCATTTGTTTGTTCAGCATACATCGGCCTCTTTGGCGATTAATGAAAATGCTGACCCCGATGTCAGGCTGGATATGGAGTCTTTTTTTTCAAAAACAGTCCCTGAAAATGAACCCTATTATTTGCATACTCTGGAAGGCAGTGATGACATGCCAGCCCATCTAAAATCAGTGATTCTGGGCTGTGATTTAACTATTCCAGTGACCGCTGGAAAGTTGGCAATGGGAATTTGGCAGGGGATATATTTGTGCGAGCACCGTAATCATGCAGGCGGGCGTACAATAATAGCAACGCTGCATGGAGAATAATGAAAAGGTGTCTTAATGAAAATATTTCAAGTGAGTTTTATTTTTAGTTGGTTGATGTTCAGCTTTGCTGTCGCGGCTGAAGTTGAGGTAAATAAAGAAAAGCCAACCGAAATTGTGGTTTACCGAAGTCCAACTTGTGGCTGTTGCGGCAAATGGCTTAAGCATTTGGAAGAGAATCAATTCAAAATAAAAGATGTCGTCAGTGACAATATGCAGGCTATTAAGGACAAATATGGCACGCCTCGTAATTTGGCATCATGTCATACCGCAATAGTTGATGGCTATGTGATCGAAGGGCATGTGCCGGCTAGAGATATTAAGAGATTATTGAAAATTAAACCTCAAGTCAGTGGGCTATCTGTACCGGGAATGCCAAGCGGTACACCGGGAATGGAAATGGGTGGTAGGAAAGATGCTTATCAAGTCATTTCTTTTGATAAAGAAGGTAACTATAAGGTCTTTAGCCAATACAAAGGTGATTTGTGATTCTGGCCGGGGATATTGGTGGCACCAAAACATTATTGGCTTTATTTGATTCATCCAGGCGTTGCGTTACCAGACAGCAGTTCGCCAGCGCTGAATTTGAAACGTTTGATGATTTACTGAGAGTATTTTTACAAAGTAAATCTGTAAATGGTCTGCAAAGTATTTGTTTGGGGGTTGCAGGTCCTATAGTGGATGGTGATTGTAATACCACTAATCTGCCCTGGTGTTTAAGAAAACAGAAAATTGCTGCTATAAGTGGTGTAGAAAATGTAGTTTTACTCAATGATTTGCAGGCAACCGCATGGGGCGTATTAAGTTTGTCTGAACAGGATTTTATCGAACTGAATACCGATGCGGATTCAAAGAAGGGCAACATAGCTATATTGGCTGCGGGTACCGGTCTTGGGGAAGCTATTATTAGTTGGGATGGCGCTAAAAACCATGTGCTGTCTACTGAGGGTGGGCATACTGATTTTGCGCCTACCGATGAGTTGGAAATTGAATTGCTTCGCTATTTAAAGAGGAAATATGCTGGTCATGTTAGCTATGAGCGGGTTGTTTCGGGTATGGGGTTGGTAAATATTTATGAGTTTTTGAAAAGCAAGGGCTTTTTACCGGTGAGTGCAGAAACAGAACAGCTGATGACAATGCAGGATAAGGCAGCGGTTATCAGTGCGAAGTCTCAGGCAGGTGAAGATGAGTTGTGTATTAAAACGACGCAAATGTTTTGCCGGTGTTATGGCGCTGAAGCCGGTAATTTAGCATTAAAAACGTTATCTTATGGTGGGGTTGTGTTGGCGGGTGGAATTGCGGCTAAAAATTTATCCTTGATAAAACAAGGTGAATTTATGCGAGCTTTTATGAGTAAGGGTCGGTATCAGCAAGTGTTGCAAAATATGTCAGTAAAAGTGTGTGTTAACCATGAGGCGGCACTCATCGGTGCGGCAGAATATGCAAGAAAATTAAAGGCGTAAATTATGCGTATCGGTGTCCCTAAAGAAATCAAAGATAAAGAGAGCAGGGTGGCAATGACGCCGGAAGGTGTTGTTCGTTTGGTTGATTTGGGTCATCAGGTTTTTGTTGAAACCGGTGCAGGTAATGGTTCGGGTTTTTCTGATCGGCAATATAAACTGGCGGGTGCTGAAATAGTCGCTACGGATGATGCATGGGCTGTTGATCTGGTGGTTAAGGTTAAAGAACCGTTGGAGTTGGAATATCAATTTCTTGATAAACAAATGATATTTACTTTTTTTCATTTGGCGGGGAGTTCGAAGCTATTAACCGAAGAGTTGTTGAAAAAGAATGTTACAGCTATTGCCTATGAAACTCTCGAAGATAGCCAGGGTTCTTTGCCGATTTTGGCGCCAATGAGTGCAGTAGCAGGAAATATGTCTACACTAATGGGGAGTTATTATCTGGCGAGTTTTAATCAGGGAAGAGGTGTGCAATTAGCCAGCGTTTTAGGGAAAAGTTCAGGCAAAGTAGTCGTAATTGGTGATGGTGTAGTTGGTTTGCATGCTGCAAAAGTTGCGACGGCAATGGGGGCAGATGTTTGTGTTGCCGGGCTTGACGAGGAAAAATTTAAAATTTTAAAGTCTGAGGCAATGCTTCAAAATGTGCAGTTTTTTCTGTCAAATACCAACAATATTTTTCAGCATGTTATCGATGCGGATTTGGTTGTTGGTGCGGTGTTATGTCGCGGCGCAAAAGCACCCAAGGTTTTAACTAAAAATATGGTAAAGGCAATGCTGCCTGGCTCGGTGGTTGTGGATGTCAGTATTGATCAGGGAGGGTGTTTTGAAACATCCAGGCCGACTACGCATTCGGATCCGGTCTATATGAAATATGAAGTACTGCATTATTGTGTCACTAATATGCCGGGGGCTTTTCCAAGAACAGCGACAATAGCATTGGCGAAGGCAACTATCAGTTATATAGAGATGATTGCAGAAAAAGGTATTGAAGCATTCTTTAAAGATCTTGGGTTGGCAAAGGCAATTAATACTTATCAAGGGAGTATAACTTGTAAAAAGGTTGCGCTCGACTTGGGAATGATCGATAAATATCAGAATATTATGGAAATAGCATAGTTGTACGATGTCCGGGCATGTGAAATGCCCGGGTTTCAAGTCATTCTGCGCTGTGTCTATCGCACGACGGAATTAACAAGTGATTAAGGTTCCAGATTATCCAGTCCGCTAATGCCGTCAACAGACCAGTTGTCGGGATTAGATGTTTCGGCAAAATCAGAACTGTCAGTAGTATATTTGATACGACATACGTAACGGCGTGTAAATGATGGTGCATTTGCAGGGATTAGGTCAATATCTGCATTTATTACAAATTGATTGGTGTCAATGCTCCAGGAATTTACAGGTTTGCTGACAAAAGATGCGGACATTTCATCAGCATCCAGCGTGTTTGCAATATAATTATTACATTGATCAAACGCGTAACCTTGCATTTGGTCGGCAATAGAATTGAGATCGGAATTGCTGTCATCGTCTTTGAGAAATAAATCTGAAGAAACAACTTTATATACAGCAGGCATAATGACTTTGTATTGCAAGACAAGCAAGGCCACTAGGCAAACAACGAATAAAATAACTTTGGTACGAAAGTTCATGGTCGAATTTAAGAAAAGCAAAAATTCAAAACAGTATACAAAACCGATGTTTGAAAAGAAAGTAAATCTAGTGTTTATAGTGCATGTGAAATCAGAACTGTAAAAATAGACTCATTTTCTTGACATAGTTTACCGAACTGGTAAACTCACAAACAAGCTTATGGAGCAAGTTGACTTCGCCAACAAGAGTTTTGAAGGCGGAGGTAAAAAAGGAAGAAACAAGAACTCCCGGGGTAACCGGGGATTATATAATCTTTTAGGAGGTAGAAATGGCTGCTACAACTGAGTCAGTTAAGGCTGATGCTGCGGAAGCACCGCTATTAAATAAAACGAACCTGATCGCAGGATTTATGCTGTATCTGGTTTTTTATTCATTCATTCGTTGGTACGAAGGTGTTTATGGATGGTCTGCAGGTCTGGACTCATTCGCACCTGAGTTCGAAACATATTGGATGAATATGCTGTACATTGAGTTGGTTCTGGAAGTTGTTGTTTCAGCGGCTCTTTGGGGATACATCTGGAAATCACGCGACCGCAAGGTTATGTCAATTACTCCACGTGAAGAGTTAAGAAGACATTTCACACACTGGACATGGTTGGTAATGTACGGTTGGGCTATTTACTGGGGAGCTTCATACTTCACAGAGCAAGATGGTACATGGCACCAAACAATTGTTCGTGATACTGACTTTACTCCAAGTCATATCATCGAATTCTATCTGTCATACCCAATTTACATCATCACTGGTGTATCAGCTTTTCTGTATGCTAAAACCAGACTGCCAACTTATAGCGAAGGTTTACACCTGATGTATATGGTTGCTGTTATTGGTCCTTTCATGATTCTGCCAAATGTTGGTCTGAACGAATGGGGTCATACTTTCTGGTTTATGGAAGAGTTGTTCGTTGCTCCACTGCATTACGGTTTCGTAT
>CAYYSO010000071.1:0-12544 GCA_964474415.1 uncultured Methylomarinum sp.
AGAAACACTTTTCGCAAAAAAAGGTTTGAACAATCTGGAGGATCTGAGAGGAAAAAAAATTGCCTCATCGGCAAGCAAGCCCCGAGTTATTCAACTTCTAATCGACATGTTTGGTGAATCGCAACGGGAAGTGATCAACTCAACCTATATTCTGACAGTACCCAAAGATATTGACGCCTTAATGTCCGTAAGTTTCGGCATGGCATCGGCGGCTTTAACAACAAAGCGTAGCGCCAATCTACTAAAATCCATAGATATCAAGCAATATCAAATGCTGCAATTACTGGGAATAAGTAAAGAGATATTGCAGCCTGTTATTGTGACCATAAATGATCCCGATAAGGAAGACAGAACCCTGGTCATGTTACTTGAACAAATGGGCAACACGGCAGAGGGAAAAAAGAAACTGAATATGCTGGGACTGGAGCGTTTCAGAAAGCTCACAGCCTCAGAAACAAAGAGATTAATGCCATGACAGTCTCTTTTATAAAAACACATATAAGAAAGCATATTCAATACTTCATAATAGTTTTTTTCGCACTGTTTCCGTCGTGGCATTCCGTATCGGCAAACGAAACCGGAAAGATACTTTTGATCAATTCCAACATATCGGTGAAAAAATACGCCCTGGCACAATCGGCCTTTAAACCCGGCTCTAAAGTATCAACAATAGTTATGGACATTGGCAGTCCGTGGATAAATGAAGATAGCGTCAAGGCAGCTATTCAACAGGAACATGCCGATGTGATCTATTGTATTGGCTCCAAGGCTTATATGCTGGCTCGACAGAGCGTGGGTGATACCCCTGTCGTCTTTTCATCTATCTTGAAATGGCAACGTCTCCCCCTCCATGAGCATGACTTCGGCATTGCCATGGAATTGCCCGTGGGAATGCAGTTGTTGACGTACCGCTATCTGTTTCCTGATATTAAAAAGCTTGGTGTGCTATATAGTAATGCCTATAGCAAGGTATGGATTCAACATGCTGTCGAAGCCGCAAAACCATTGGGTATGTCAATCATTACACAACGACTTGAGCAACCTTCTGATCTTACTGCCGCGCTAACAAAACTATTACCGCAAGTAGATGCCTTGTGGCTTACTCCTGATCCGGATGTGTTATCCAGGAGAAAAGCAATCCAGGAGATTTTCCAATACAGTGATTCCCGGAAGGTACCTGTATTTGCCTACAGTGATATATTTATAAACTTTGGCGCTATGCTGGCCATATCTGCGGATATAGCCACTATGGGAGAGCAGGCTTCCTTGCTAGTAAAGGAGATTCTTTCCGGTGATATACCGAAACCAAAAATACAATTCCCGGCTGGATCACAGATTATATTGCACATGGGAAAGCTTGAGCGTTATGGTATTCACATAAGAAAAGGGGCAATGCAATCTGTAAATAAGGTAGTCAGATAGATGAAAAAAGAAGACATTAAGCTGGGAATACGTGGGAAACTGCTTTTGACCATGATAAGTCTGATTGTGGTATTACTATCTGTATTGACCTTACTGCAAATATCTTCTCAAAAAGAAAACCTGGAACACGCGCTAAACACACAAATTTCCCTAATGAAAAATCAATTGAGCAGTCAGGGAAAAATGCTTTCAGGAAATCTGGCAGGACAGGTTCAAAATGGTATTGCCTCCTTCAACTTATCTTTTGTTAGTGATTTATTAAAAACGACAGTTAACAACAATCAGGATTTGCATTATGCGATTCTGATGAATACCAAAAGAACAGCGTATATCCACACTTTAAACCCGGGATTAGTTCAGGAAACACTGTCAGATGAAGCGTCCCGGTTTGCCGCTATGCAGGGAAAAGCCGCCACATATGAATACAAAAAAGATAATCAGGCTTTTATGGAATTTATCGTCCCTATCCAGGTTGGCATGGAACCCTGGGGGATGCTCAGACTGGGATTCTCACTGGATCACCTTAATACTGCGATTAGAAAGTCACAGCAGAATATTTCCCGGAAATCCCATGAAATAATCATCCAAACATTCATAATTGCACTCATATTCTTTGTGATCAGCAGTGGAATTATTTTCTGGCTGGCGCAGAAATTATCCAAACCTATTCTCATGCTTGCTGATTGTTCCAGTGAACTGGCACACGGAAACTTTACTGCCGGCAGTCATATTAAACTGAATACCAGGGATGAAATCGGGGTACTGGCCACCGCGTTTTCGAACATGTCCAGGAATCTACAATATTCTCAGAATAAACTTGAAAATTATAACTATACACTGGAACAAAAAGTTGTTGCGCGTACCAAACAATTGGCCAAGGCCAAGGATCAGGCCATCGCAGCCAGTAAAAGTAAATCGGAATTTCTTTCCATAATGAGCCATGAGATTCGCACACCATTAAATGCCATTATCGGTATGACACATCTGACATTGCAAACAAATTTGAACAACAAACAGCAGGATTATCTTGGCAAAGTGGATAGTGCAGCTCATTCCTTGCTTGGGATTATCAATGATATTCTGGATTTTTCCAAGATTGAAGCCGGGAAAATGAAAATTGAAACCGTCCCTTTCGATCTGCAAGATGTGCTAAACAACCTTTCTGACATGACTGGCCTCAGGGTGCATAAAAAGGATTTGGAGATTTACTTCTCCCTTGATGAAAATGTGTCGCACACTCTGATAGGCGACCCTTTAAGATTGGGTCAGGTATTGCTTAACCTGACCAACAACGCTATCAAGTTTACCGACCATGGAGAAATCATCGTGCGTATCAAGTCCGTGCCTGCATTGATAAATTCGAGTAAAGGTCAAATGATGCTTGAATTATCTGTAGAAGATACCGGTATTGGTTTATCGCCGGAACAGCTGAGCCAGCTGTTTCAATCCTTCACTCAGGCCGATACCTCCACAACCCGTAAATATGGTGGTACAGGTCTGGGGCTGGTTATCTGTAAACGGTTGGTAAAGTTAATGGGCGGCGATATTCGGGTAGAAAGCGAGCCAGGCAAAGGCAGTCGCTTTATCTTCACCTGTAGCTTCGGCTTGCAAAATCAGGAACCAAAAAAAGATTTTATTACCTCGAAAAAACTCGAGGGGATACATGTGCTGGTGGTGGATGACAGCCCCACATCGAGACGGATCATGGAGCATTATCTGCAATCATTTGCTTGTGTTGCCGACGTGGCCGCATCTGCTGAAGAAGCTCTGGTGTTATTGGAAAGCGCTGATAAACCCTACCAACTAATATTGATGGATTGGAAAATGCCAAACATTAATGGCCTCGAAACCATCCGCAGGATTAAAATGCTACCAAATCTGGGTCACATTCCGATTATCATCATGGCCACCACCTATGAACAGGATGAGATAATCGGGCAAGCGCAGGATGGCGAACTGAATGGTATTTTGACCAAACCCGTCACCGGGCATTCCATACTGTTTGAAACGCTGGCATCTACCTTAAACCATGCCATCCAATACAAACCCGCGACCAGCAAGGCAATTTCTCAAATCACAAACCTTGAAACCATCCATGGTGCACAGATTCTGGTAGTGGAAGACAACGCCATTAATCAACAGATCACCCGGGAAGTGCTGCAACAGGCAGGACTTGCAGTCAGCCTTGCCAACAACGGTTGGGAAGCTGTTCAAAAAATACATGAAGAAACCTTTGATGCAGTGTTGATGGATTTACAGATGCCGGAAATGGACGGCTATGAAGCAACAAAACTGATTCGCCAGGATACCCGTTTCAATGATCTACCGATTATCGCCATGACTGCCCATGCGACAATGGAAGAAAAGGAGAAATGCCTGACTGCCGGTATGAACAGTCATATCCATAAACCGATTAATCTGGAGCAGTTATTTGGGTTGTTACGTCAGTGGATCAAACCGGAGAAGTTTGCGCGAATACAAACATATGTTGAACCGGCAGCAAAAAACAATACCCTTCCTGCTGTGCTACCAGGTATTGATGTTGCAGCTTGCCTGATGAATCTTGGCGGTAATCAAACGTTACTGAAAACTCTTCTCCTGAATTTTTATCAGAAGTTTTCCGATACCGCCGTACAGATTCGTGAATTATTGGATCAAGGTGAAGGAACCAGGGCAGAATGGCTGACGCACAGTATCAAAGGCATAGCAGGCAATTTGTCCGCTATGCCTTTGTATGATGCAGCCACCCGACTGGATACAGCCTTGAGAAAGAATCAGATAGATAAGTTACCAGTCCTTATGGATGATTTTGAGATAAAACTGGATGAAGTAATACAATCTATTACTGGTATAACGCAGAAGCACTCAACTCCTGCGAATAATATCAACCTGGATATGGACGAAATTAATCCCTTGTTATCTGAACTGGATAGATTAATCCAGGAGAACAGCATAGATGCAGACCGGTCTTTCCAGCGACTAAAGAAAAAATTTCATCATCCATCCGTAAATCAGGAAATGCAACAACTGGAAACGACGATCAATAATTATGACTTTACTCACGCCAAGTCTTTATTGACAAGCATAATGCAAACGCTGAATATTTCGTCAAATTCCAAATTACAGGATTAACGAAATCACGAGGACTAATAGATATGGAAGAAAATAAACAGAAAATCCTGATTGTGGATGATACCCCTTTGAATATCAAAATATTGGGCGAGATGTTGCGTCATGATTATCAGATAATCGTTGCAACAAACAGCAAAAAAGCTCTGGAGATTGCAACTTCCGGGTCTGCACCTGATATTATTCTGCTAGATATAATGATGCCGGATATGGATGGCTATGAGGTATGTCGGCGACTTAAAAGTAATCCGCGCACACAAAGTATTCCGGTCATATTTATTTCTGCAAAAAGCGAGATCACGGATGAAATTCATGGGTTTGAATTGGGCGCCGTGGATTTTATTACTAAACCGTTTTCTATGCCGGTTGTCAAAATGCGGATTAAAACACATCTGACATTGAAAAAGAAAAATGATCTGCTGGAACAGTTATGTTGCATAGATGGACTGACAAATATTGCCAATCGCCGTAGATTCGATGACTTTCTTAAACAGGAATGGCATCGAAGTCGTCGCAGCAACTCATATCTGTCCCTGATTTTTGCAGATGTCGATTTTTTCAAAAAATATAATGATTGTTATGGGCATCAAGCTGGCGATGAATGTCTGCTGAATGTAGCAAACATCCTTAAAAAATCCCTTGGAAGATCAACAGATTTAGTGGCTCGCTATGGCGGCGAAGAATTTGTTGCCGTGCTTCCTGAAACCGGCTTGCAATCATCACTGGCGATTGCGGAACGAATGCGCCGCAATGTGGAACAGGCCAATATTCCGCATGAACATTCCAGCGTTGCCGATCAAGTCACCTTGAGTCTGGGGGTTGCCTCCATTACCCCTGTGGATAATAGTACCCCTGATGACTTGATAAAGGCGGCGGATGCCGCCCTCTATGAAGCAAAAGAAAATGGCCGAAATCAGGTGAAATATTTCACTGGGAAAGTGAGTGTGTTTGTAGATAAAAGATAGAAATGGAATTCGAACGGTCATCCTGTCCAATCAAAGTAAAAATCAGCATTAAAACTGGTAGTCGACTTCAACAAACAGACTTCTCCCTGCTTTCGGAAAATCAGAGTTCATTACTCCCGCCGGCGAAGGATCAAAATAGGTTTTATCCAGAGCATTGTAAAGTGAAGCCGTCACATTAAGATTTTTCACTATATCTTTCGCATTAACGGCGAAATCAACGGTGAAATAACCGGGCACCTTGCTTCTGGTGTCGGCAATCGCCCGGGTGGTTTTGCCTTTATACAATATGCCGGTATAAAAATTCCAATTTCCGGAATAGTTGTAATTCAATGCAAGATTGGCTTTGTTTTTAGACACCTCTGGTAAAAAATTGCCGGTCATATCATCCCTGGGCTGTTGATAAGTGTAGTTCACAGCAATATCCAGGCCATCAAGAAATTGTGATTTAATTTCAAATTCTATACCCTTCACAGTCACCCTACCCACATTGCCGGAAACGTTGACAGCTTCTGAAGAAGATGTTTTCGAAATAATATCTTTGATTTTATTTCTGAAAAAAGTCATTCTCAACTGCGTTCCTGCTGCCAATTTTGCATTAAGGCTAGCCTCCAGTGTATCAATTTTTTCGGGTCTAACATTGGGATTCCCTAAAATAGCAGGATTATTGGTGTTAAAAAGTTCACCAAAAGTAGGCGCTCTAAATGCCGAACCATACGAAAGCACCAGATCATAATTTTGAACAAACTCCCAGGTTAAACTGGTTCTTGGGTTGAATGTACCGCCAAAATCACTGTAATGGTCGTAGCGTCCGCCCGTGATTAAACGAAGGTTGTCATTGATATCCCAAATATCCTGTAAAAAGACGGCCTTTATTTGGCGTCTGTGATTTCCATTCCAGTTCCAGTGAGCGGAAATATCCTGAAATGAACCTAAGGGAGTACTTGTCAATGGGTTAAAGTTGGCCCAAAAACGAACGCCATGTTGTCTTTGGTATTCAAATGAAGCGCCTGCAGTGAGTTTATTCCAGTCTGCAAAATTATAGTTAACCTGCACTTCAATGCCTATCTTATTGTTTTTGACTGGCGTTCTGGCCAGCACACCTTCCGGAAAAGCGCCATTGCCAAAACCTTTGGGAAATAACGTCCAGCGATTATCGAATTGAAAATGATCGAAGTAGGTTTTAGCTTTTAACTCCAGACTATCGGTAATCGCCTTATCCATGCTTAACTCCAGAAAATAATCAACATAATCCTGTTTGGAGCCATCCGCCAAGGCGCTGGCAACGCCTAAATAAGGACCTGCCTGTCGTTTTACATATTTACCCTGCAATGCATAGTCCTTGTACGCCACATTCAAACTAAAGTCATATTTACGATTCCAGTAATTTGAACGGCCCGCATTCTTTATGGCATCGGAATCCACCTGCCCTCGAAATCCATCCGTATCCAGTGCAAATAAATTGACCACAACACCCAATTCGCCATTTTTAATTGCTGCTTGTGATTTACCGTTACCTGCAAGCAGGTTTACTTGACTGCGGTTGAATGTTCCATATCCTAATGACAAATTCACAGCGTTTACCTCAGCGCTGTGTTTGGTTATCACATTGATTGTCGCCACAAAAGCATTGGCTCCATACAATGCAGAACCGGGTCCTCTGACAATTTCCACTCGCGCTATATCCTTGATTGCCAGTCTGTCATAAGCGGAGAAAGCGCCGCCATTAACCAGATTGTTATTGGTAGCATGTCCATTGATCAGTAACAGTACTTTTTCCGAAAAGGTTGTTTTTATTCCCCTGACCTCTATTTCGGTTATACCTGTATTAGATTGAGTGATACCTATTCCTGGTATTCGTTTCAGGGCATCCATCAAATCCCTTGCCCCCATGTTCTGCAAATCCCTGGCTGTAATCACAGAAACAACCGAGCCGCTTTTATCCATCTTTTCATAGGTTTTTGTCGCCGTGATCACATAGCTTTCCGCCTGCAACCAGCGTATTTCCTCATTAAGCTGATCCAAAGGCGAATCGGAATGGGGTGACGACCAGGCCAGGCTGAAATGAACCCATAGCAGGACTGGAATGAGTTTTCTATATTGAAAAGGAGACTGTAAAATCATAGAACTATCTTTTCTTATTGCTGCTTCTTTAAAGAAAAGTTCAATTCATGGAGTCTGTTATCAATAAACGGATAGCGAATGAGATGCTGGTTTCCAAATTTTTCGACAATTAACTTCTCGTAAAGAAAAAACATCGCCGGTGTTCGAATGGCTGTAACCGCTTGTATCCACATTAACGAAATTTTTACTGTTTCCCCTGCTTTAAACTGACTACAGATTTCTGAATTAGTCATAGGCGTACCATCAACGCCCATACTGCAAATCATATCCGGCCCCATCATGAAGCAAAAAGGCATGGAATCAAGATCCAATGTAGCCAGTAAAGTTTCATTCACAAAATAAAGGTGTACGCTAATACCTGAGTGATTGGGGTCTTTCAGCATAATAGAACCCACGTCAAAACCATCCTCAACCTTATTGGTAGCATTAACAACTTCCGCTTCTCTCATTATCACCCTATTAGCGAGATAGTAACCCGATACAATTTCCTGAACTGTTTCAAGAGGTTCATCAAATAACATCGCCACACCAATAGCTTTTGCCAGAGAAAGCGAACCACCGACAAAGGTATCTCTTTGTTTTAATTGCTGTCCACTCATACTCCAGGTCGCTACTGTTCCGGCGTCATGTAATTTTTCACTTACAATTTTCCGAACACTTGCTTCCATCTCGGTCGCATTTTGGGGATCTATAGGGAACTTTACATTTTTTTCACTCACCACCAGCGTTTTATTGGTGGGTATGCGCTTTAAAGCATAGGTACACATATTCATCTGCGGAACTGACCGCCCCGCACCATCACCATCTACAAAAGGGATGTTCAGTTTGGCACAGGCCAGAAGAGGAATCATGGAGTTCATTGCTCCCACTTCAACAGGTAAAACATAGCTGTATTTTTTACCTGTCATATCCTGTAACCCGTTCAAGCCATCGGCCGGTGAATCCTTGAAATTCAAATCCGGCGCATCGGGTGCACCCACTCCACAAATTACCAGCAACTCATCTTTATCCTCAATCTCCGAAACCTCGACAACGGTGACTTCATCTGAAAAACTTAAAATATTAGTAATCACATCATTCGCAGAATTCACGCCGCCACCACCGCCACTGGCAAGAAAGCTGGCTCCATTGACTATCAGCTGCATGTTTTCTTTGTTGATTTTGTACATTATTTTGTCGTTTGTTAAAATTCCACACCCTGCGCCGCTTTAATCCCTTGCGCGTAGGCATGTTTAATTTTTGTCATTTCTGTCACTGTATTGGCAACCTCAATGACTTCTTTCGCCGCATTACGTCCGGTTAAAACCAAATGCATCCAGGGCGGTTTTTCATGGACAATAAAATCGGCAATTTCCCGGCCGGAAATCCAGTTATACCCGCAGCAATAATTAATTTCATCCAGTAACACAAAATCAAATTCCCCGGAGCGAATTTTTTGCTTGCTCAACTCCCAGATGTCACGACTGGTTTTGATATCCTGCTCAGGGTTTTTAGTATCCCAGGTAAAACCATCCCCTAGAGCATGCCATTCGATATTGTCAAACCGTTGTGCAGCTTTTTGCTCACCGGTTTGCCACTGGCCTTTGATAAACTGAATCACGCAGACCTTCATTTCCCAGCCGGCCGCACGAAATACCATACCCAATGCACTAGAGGATTTACCTTTACCTTCCCCGGTGTTAACTAAAACTATGCCCTGACGCTTATCTCTGCTTTTCATGACAACCATCCCGCAACAACATCCGGTGCGCTGGCAAAATACCAGTGCATATAAGAAGCACGCAGATTTTTATAGCGAACGCCCTGATCCCCCTGTTGACACGAAAATGCGGGCTCTAATTCTAATAACTGCTCAGTTTCTCTGACCGAATGGTGAAATTCATGTCCTCTTGCACCGTTTTCCTCCTGTCTGTATCCCAGAGATGCCAGTTTTTTCTGCATTCTGGAATCAAAAGGCAAAACACCGGCCATTGGCCAACTGGTACCATCACTGTTTATTATTTGTCGTCCCAGTAACATAGCGCCTCCACATTCGGCCAACACCGGATTATCATTTTCTATAAATTGCCTGATCGACTGCCAGCTACGGGATAAAGACAGTGTTTGCACATATAATTCCGGGTAGCCTCCCGGTAACCACAAGGCATCCGCTGCCTGCGGAACCGGCTCTCCGGCCAACAGCGAAAAATAACGGACAGTCGCCCCTTGTGCCTGCAACCAATCAATATTTGCCGGATAAATAAAGCAACAGGCCGCATCTCTGGCAACGGCAACCGTCTTACCCGATAACGGTGATTGTTGTGTTTGGGCTATTACAGTCTGTCCATTGCAATCATAAAATGCTGCCAATAACGCCGTTTCATTAACATGAAAACAGGGCTGCAAATCAGGCACCGCTACTTCATCAGGGCGTTTAAGGCCCAAGTGCCGTTCTGCCAAAACGGCTGCATCTTTTGCCATCCACGCCACTAATGGCGGCAGGTCATATTCTATAATTAATTTTTTCAGTAACTCCGCATGATACGAACTGCCTACTTTATTGATAATCAGCCCGGTAATTTTAATACCCATTCTATCGGCATAATCGCAAAATCCTTTAACCAAAGGTACAATCGAACCACTCATACCACTAACATCAACCACCAGAATAACTGGACTATCCAAAACTTTTGCCAAGTCTGCGCTTGAACCAGCCTTGCCGACACCGGCACAGCCATCAAACAACCCCATTACGCCTTCAATCAAAGCCCATGACACCTGCCCACAGCGCTCGGCAAGAAGCTGTCGGGATTGCTCGCTGCCCACCATTTGAGTATCCAGATTATAAGAAGGCTGTCCGCTAACTGCCTGATGCCATAAAGGATCAAGAAAATCCGGGCCACTTTTAAAAGCGGAAACTGACCTTTGCTGACGGTAAAAATACTGTAATAAAGCCAACATGATCGTGGTTTTACCACAACCGGAGTGGGTTCCTGCCAAAAGAGCTAATTTCATTCTGTTACTTTATAATCCATACCTTTTCCATTTTACCTTGAGCATCTATTGCTCGTCTTCCAATAATAATGGACGATATTTTTAAATTGCAGTGCTTGTAAAAATACTGTATTGATAGCAATCATCGCTGATGAAAGTGAAATAATAAAAATAACATCATGAATCATAACCCTGCTCAAATTTCTGACGACACACAACTAAAAAAATTACGTACTGCACTGGCTATTTCCCGGGGAACAAAATTATTATCCACTCTGTTGCAGGAAGCAGAAGGTACTGTTTCTCACGATCAAACCAAGCGCGTCACTTATCTAACGACGCTATTTACCCGCATCCACCGGGAAATGTTTCATGACTGGAAAGAACAGGCAACAGTCAGCCACCGCCCGGGAACAATCGAAAGCGCCGAAAACAGAAGAAAATTTCGTAAAACCATCGGCAGCCTGGTTTTAGATGATGATGGCAATCACGACACTGCGATTTTCGACAACAATGGCTTTGTCATCAAAACCGATGATATTGCCGAGAGATTGGCCTATTTTTACCAGAAAATGCGAGCCGTCAGACCGTTCTCCTATGGTAATCGAATAACGCTGGATTTTTTTATGACCGCTTTGGGACACCTGCCTGCTTTTAAAGCCGTTTATGAACAGGGCATTGATTTCAGACGGTTAATCAACGGCGATGCCATTATTCTGCATGAACTCAACAGCAATCATCAACAAGTCATCAGTGCTTTTGAACATGCGCTCGACCCGACACGCAACAAAAGCCTGAAAAATAAAGCCAACAGTTACGGCAAATGGCCTGAAAACAAACATTTTCTTTCTGGTATCCCATTCTTGTCTCACCAAACTGAAGAGGGTATTGATTGTCTTGTTACGGTTAATGGTGGTCTGGTTCCTATTTCTGATATCAAGGAGGAACTGTTTATTGAAGGACGACATTTTGCCGAGACTCCACTTAGTGTTTCGGAAAATGTCATTGGTTATTTACCCGGCACTGAAGAATTCCGCCATCCACAAAAACGCGATATTGATGGCATTACTATCAGAGAGGATGGTGTTGCCCCGTTATTCTGTCTGGATGTCAACATGCTGACAGGTCTTAGATCACCTAGTCACATCGAATTTCTGGAGCTGTTTCAGGAATGTGAAGGCAATAAAAAACTGCTTTTCAATCTGGCCAACAATGACCCGCTGAAACAAAAACTGCTGGCGGCCGCCAATGGAGAGAGCCGGCTGGAACGCACGGTTAAAATTGCCTACGACAGACTCAATAAAATCAACCGTATTTTAATTAATGCCAAACAAAATATTTTTGAAGGGAAAACTCCGGTCGTTAACCCTAAACTGTTTATGTGTATGGGAGGAGCCGGCTCCGGTAAAACAGCCGTAGAAGAAAATGCCACCGCCCAATGCGGTGATAATTTCGTCATTGCCTCACTGGATGAGTTTCGTAAAGTCAGTGACTTATATAGAATCCTGACCGCCGCCAATCACCATAGTGATGATTATGTTTATGTCGAACCGTTCGCCAACAGACTACGGGATCTGGTTGCCAATCATGCTAAAGAAGCGGGTATCAATATACTTTACGACGGTACCGGAATACCCTATGAGCCACGTTATTCCACCATTATCAACCAGTTTAAGGCGGCCGGTTTCCATACCCAGATTACAGCAGTGGACGCCTTTTTGGTCAAACCGGAAGGCCGTGAGGATGAACTTTCCCGTTGTGGTGTTATCGGCAGCGTTAAAGCCCGTTTTGAAAAAACCGGACGCGCCCTACCCTGGGTCATCACCATCGACAAGCATATCCGGGCGCCCCGCTCATTTCTCAATGCTCTGAAAGATGCCTGTCTGGATAAAATTTCACTTTTTGCCAATGATGGCGACATAGACAGGCATTAT
>CAYYSO010000072.1:0-12439 GCA_964474415.1 uncultured Methylomarinum sp.
CTTATTATTTTCAGGTTATTTTAAATTGTGTGTCCGGTTTAGTGTAGCCACTTCAGTATGCGTCAGGAACAATGATGCTACAGTTATTCGTCGTAGTTTAAAATTCGGCGGCGGGGGATATTATGATAGTAATTCGCATTCTGGCAATCACTATCTTATAATTAAACGTTTAGTTTTTAAAGTCCATAATAGGAAGAGAATATGAAAAAAATTTCGCTATTTGTTTCGCTCATTTCGCTGTTATTTGCAGGGGCAGTGTTTGCACACGGGCCTGTAAGAGCAAAAATGACGGCATCTATAACAATTGATGCAACAGCAGATAAAGTATGGGATGTCATCAAAAATTATGATGATATGTCCTGGCACCCGGGTATTAAAAGTGCTACTGCGGATAAAGGTAATAAAAAAGGGTCTGTTCGTGTTCTAACTTTAGCAAATGGTGGGACAATTACTGAAGAAATGAAAGCTTATAAGGCAGATAAAATGTCTTATAAATATAAAATTACTGAAATGAGTTCTGTGGGCACGGTACATCATGCGGGGCAGGATGAAGAAATTCCGGTTTTGCCCGTTGAAAATTATGCGGCGACTTTATCAGTGAAAGATAAAGGCAGCAAATCTGAAGTAACCTGGGTTGCAACTTACTATCGCGCTTATGTTAACAACAATCCACCAGAAGAATTGAATGAAAAAACAGCCGATAAAGCCGTGACAGCTGTTTTAACAGACGGTTTAACCAGTCTGGCGCAACAATTTGACAGCGGTGCGAGTGCATCTGATGTGAAAATCAAGATTAAACGTTGATTAAAATCCATTAAAACAACCCGGTTCCTATATGTTCTGTATGGGAACCTATTGTTCTTCCTTCCAAGTATGTAAATCGAGCTTTTAAATCTAAAGCCAAGATTTTAACAAATGACTTTTTGACTATGATCAACAAAGTAATTATGACATCAGTAATCACGATTCTGTTAAACAGTATTGTGTATGCTAAACCCTATGCTTTTATTAGCAATCAACTGGATAACAGTGTCTCAGTCATTGATACTGAAAAGCAGATCGTGATAAAAAATATTGTCGTTACCGGAAAGCCGGCCGGAGTCGCTGTTAATCAGTATTTGCAGCAGGTTTATGTCAGTACACCCGAAGGCGGCGGTTTTACAATTATAGATAGTCAGAAACTAGCAGTAATAGATAAAGTTAAAGTCGGTGGCGCATCTTTGGGTATCGCAGTAGATCGTCAGGGAAAAAAGGTTTTTGTTGCTGATTGGTATGAAAATACGGTTGATATTTTTGATACGGACTCATTTACCAGAATTAAAACGCTTCAGGTTGGAAAATCACCTTCCGGTATGATCGTAAGTCGTGATAATCGCTGGTTATATGTTGCCAACCGGATGGATGACAGTATTTCTCAGGTAGATTTGAAAACATTGAGAATTAGAAATACAACAAAAGTTGGAGCTCATCCTTTTGGGATTACGGTGTCTCATTCAGGGCAGAGAATTTATACCGCCAATGTTGAAAGTGATGATGTAACCATACTGGAATCTGGTCATTTAAGACCTCTGGCAACGATCAGGGTTGGAGAACGACCCTATGCCACCGCATTAGCCTTAAATGACAGTCTGTTATTTGTAACCAACCAGGATGATGGCAGCGTTTCTGTTATTGATACCCGTTCATTGAAGGAGATTGCTGTTATTGAAGTGGGTGAAAAACCCGAAGGAATCAGTACCCATCCGGATGATCGTCATGTTTATGTGGTTAACTGGTTTGATGGTACGGTATCAGTAATAGATGCCAAAACTTTGAAAGTGGTTAAAACGATTGCGACAGAAGAAGGCAGCAGGGCTTTTGGTGAGTTTATTATCAAATAGTCTATATTGGCAATAGCGCAATTTATGATAGACTTCGGTTTGATTTTTGGATTAAAAGAGGATGAAATATGGCTGAGACTGTTGACGAATTAACAGTATCCTATGAAGACGGTGGTATAGAAACAGTTAAAGAACTGGATAAAAAGGTGTTAAGCAAAGGTGCTTGGGCTACGGTTATTTACCGCTATCAGGACTGGAATCGCAGTAAAGAGGAATACGGCTCCGATAAATTCACCATTCGTCGCTATCAGAAAAGAAATGGCGAATATCAGCAAAAGTCTAAGTTCAATATTTCCAGTGAGAAGCAGGCCAAGGAGATTATTGATGCCTTAAAAGAATGGATAGGCGAAGATTAGTCAAGCCATTCAATAATATGATCTTCAAGGTTGTCAACCTCCGATTCTTTCATCGCATAACTGCTGACGGCTACGCCGGCTTCCTGCACTGATTCTTTATTGCCAGAAATCAGGGGATGCCAGTCAGGCAGTTCTTTGTTATCAGTTAACAGACGATAAGCACAAGTTGACGGTAGCCAGGTGTATTCTGAAAAATCGTGTTGTTTTAAATCCAGACACTCGGGTACTAATGTGCATCGTTCTGAATAACGAGTGCAGTGGCAGGTGTTCAGGTCAATCAAGTTGCAGATCACACTGGTAAAGTAGATGTCGCCGTTGTCTTCATCTTCCAGTTTGTTAAGACAGCATTTTCCGCAGTTGTCACATAAAGATTCCCATTCTGCCGTCGTCATTTCCGCTAGAGTTTTTGTTTCCCAGAAGTTGCTCATATCTTCATTTTTTCCATCAGATAACACAGGCAATCTTGTTTGATCACTCGTTCATCCAGCGTTAGCATGGATGGCATAGTTCTACGTTTTAGTTGTAACTCATTATTATTAAGAACAAAAAAATTATCAGTAATGATTTCTCCGGTTTCATTTAGGGCAACTACAGGAAATCCATTGCAGTGATTGACTGTCCCCATTGCGGTTCCAGCAGCAATTTCAGTAAAATTCATCCTTTCCAGATCTTTGTCTAATAATAAATCACATGTTTCCGAATCAAAACTGAAAGAAATATTTTCCTTTATTTTGACCTGGGCAACAGTATGGTAAATATCAATATCGCGAACAGGGATTGAATGATTCGCCAATTCTGTAAGATTTAAGCAACTATTTAAAAATTCAAAGGCGTGTTCAACGCCATGTTTTTGACCGGGGCGGCCACATTCCAGAGTAACCGATGGACAAAGATTTGCGAAAGCGCCGGATTGAACACCTTTAGGATGAATAAAATAGACAACCAGCCGGCCAAATAATGATGCCAATTGCATAAATTGATTATCCAAATTATTGATACAAGCATAATGAGGATTCAAACCGGTGTTGTTGTGAATATCCAGACTGGCGAATGGCCGCCTGTCTTTCATGACGTCAAAAATTTCCTGCATTAATAGTGTTTCCGTACAAGACTCTATTTCTGTACCTGGCCAGACGCGATTGAAATCCTGTTGATTTTCTAAATGCCGTAGTCCGAATCTGGCGGCCTTGATATTACCTAAAAAAATAGATAAAGATCGGGGTAGAGTTTGATCCTTAAATTTTTGCAACAATTGTTGCAAGGCCAGGAAACCGGTAGGTTCATTACCGTGTAATAATACAGAAACAAATAAGGGATCAGGTTGTTGACCTTGCAGATGAATCAGAGTCGGCTCAGGTAGTATTTTATATAAAGCTTCCGGGGTAGTAGTTAAAATTCCTTCCGGTAAATAGTCCAGTTGCTGCAGTTTTGACATATCAATGAGCGCTCCATTCGGCAACTGGCTTTCCTGATTGCTGGTTTTTTAAATAGGTTTTAGTCATTGATTTAAAATCTTTTCCTTGTTCGTGAATGAAATGGCGCTGCCATTGACAACCATTTTGTTTATTATTCAGCCTTTGCAGGATTATATCTAGATAATCTTCGCTGTCACAACGACTGATACCCAGAGATCTGAGCCCTAAAACAGCACGGCTAATCAGTTCTTTTCCCAATAGCTTGTGAAGACGAATTTTTTCTCCATTAACCCAGGTAATATGAGTATCTAATCCATAACGTGCAGCCTGGTAAAAATTGTCTTTAGCCTGAGAAAAAGGTATAGGCAGGCCTTTTTCGATAATTTCATCACACAGGTTTTTTGCCAAACCATAATAAAATGCTGCATTGGCAATGGAGTCTATGGTTGTTGGGCCTGCGGCAGGCGTTCGATGTTCAATTCTGATATGGGGTATGCCGTCGTCATCAAAGCCAATCAGCGGCCGGTTCCAGCGCCATATTGTACCATTATGTAATTTTAAATGAGCGAAGGCTTCTGTGGGGGTATCCATGATTTCCGGCAATAAGATCGGGAAATGATCCAGATTTTCTGAGAAACATTCCAGAATCGATTTTCTGGCATAATCAGTGCCGAAACTGACCCGTTTTAAGGGGCCTTGTGAAGCGCCGGCATAGCCACCGGTTTCGATAGCCTGTTCAAACAAAGGAATGCGCGATTCATGCCATAAGTCTTTACCAAATAAAAAGGGCGCATTGGCACAAATTGCCACCATAGCAGCAGAGGCAATAATCGAAGCATTATAAAAGTGGTGGGCAATGTCTAGGGGTAACTGGATATGAATTTGAAAAGAGGTGGTGGCTGATTCCAGCATGACATCATGATGATCCATTTTCAAATGTTCATTACCATTGATATCCAGTCGAACCGGCTTACCGCGTGATTGCAAAATTTGTGCATTTAATGCCCGGTAACGATTTAAATTCGACATGTTAGCCAGGGTAAGGTCGCTTTGTTTAAGCGTTGGCAATATGCCGATCATGAGTAATTGATTGTTAAATGATTCGGCATGTTTAAAAGCTGAGTCCCAGGTGGATTGCAATTGTTTATACATGCGGCTGAAAGCATTGCCGGCCAGCGGTGTCGGTGTACTGTTCAATTCAATATTGAATTTTGCCAGTTCTTCAAATGCCAGAGGATGATTTAAAGTTTTTAAATAGCGCTCGTTTATAGGTGAGGGCTGACTATTGTTATCCAGAATCCAGGCTTCAATTTCAAAACCGGCAACGGGCGAACGTGTTGAAAATCCTTTTTTAACAAAAATATGATCGAGTAAAAGAGTTTCCTGTTTTAATTTCTGATGGAAACGATCAAAGTCGCCTTGGTTGAATTCTGAAAAAGAAATTTCCTGGCCCATAAAAATTTTGAATGCATTGAGAAAATATGTTTCTTACTAAGAAATCTACCTTATTCACTGGGCTTAGGCAAACCTTAAACACTTATTCGGATGTGATTAAACGTCGGGGAGTTAAGCTCTACTAGAGAAAAGGATATCCGAGTTAAATTGTTTCGAAAATTCCCGTGCTTTTAACCTAGAAAAATGACACTCTATTAACTAGTCATAGTCATCATTGAAATAAATGGACTGCCTTAATTCAATAAATCCCAAACCGGTCGACTACCATTAGGCAGTGATGCCATGCGTCCTAATTCTATCCATTTATTTTCAGGTGTGTGAAAGTCAGATCCTTGTGATGCGCACAATCCAAATAGTTGTGCATAGTGATGGCTACGATGAATGTCATCAGCTGTACTACGACCGGTTACCACTTCAATGCCTTGTCCACCCGCTTGTTTAAAGGCGGTAAGAGCTCTTTTCATCCAGCTGGCAGTTAATTTATAACGCAGGGGGTGTGCTAATACTGCAACGCCGCCGCTATTGTTGATCCACTGTACAGCTTCATTTAATTCCACCCAAACAGTGGATACATAGGCAGGTTTACCTTTACCCAGATATTTATCAAAGGCTTCCTGTTGAGAACTGACAAAATTTTGCGTCACTAGATAATCAGCAAAATGTAAACGGGTAATCATGCCATTGCCAGCTGATTTCTTAACAGCATCATAAGCTCCCATGATATGTTTTTTAGCTAGTTTGTCAGCGATTTTTTTTGCCCGTTCAGCACGAATATACTGTTGTTTTTCAATACCATGAAGCAATACAGGTTGTTCGGGGTCGATGTCCAGACCAACGATATGAAAACATTTATTTTCCCAGGTCGTTGATAATTCTATTCCCGGAATTAGACGAATACCGACTTTATCAGCAGTTTGTTGAGCCTCTAACAGTCCGTTAGTAGTGTCATGGTCGGTTAAAGCCAGCGCTGTGACGCCATGCTGATGAGCGCGTTGAACCAGTTGAGTTGGTGATAATGTTCCATCAGAGGCGGTGGAATGGCAATGCAAGTCATACTTTTCCATAATTATTGATATTCTCCATACAATTTTGCATAAAGACCGTTTTTCTGGATTAAAGTTGCATGGTTGCCTTGTTCGCAAATTTTTCCTTCTTCAAAAACATAGACATGATCGGCTTGTTTTACTGCGCTTAAACGATGAGCAATGATAATGGTGGTTTTGTCTTTTAAGAAATCATTTAACGCTAGGTGCAATTTATGTTCTGTTTCGCTATCCAGCGCCGAGGTTGCTTCATCCAGAATAACGACTTTTGGATTGCTTAGAATCATACGGGCAATGGCCAGTCGTTGACGTTGACCGCCGGACAGGCGCATGCCGTGTACACCAACGATAGTATCCAAACCGTTTTTGAGTTCAGTAATAGTCGATTTTAACTGGGCCTTTTCCAACGCCAGCCATAAATCACTTTCGTTAATATTACGACCCAAAGTAAGGTTAACCCTGATGCTATCATTAAAAAGGGCAGGGTGCTGTAACACAGTGGCAACATGTTCACGCACCACTTCCAAACCAATTTGGTTAATAGGAATATCATCAAAATAAATCATTCCCCGGTCAGGTGGGTACAGTCCGATCAGAGTTTGTGCCAAAGTTGACTTGCCGCCGCCACTGGCACCCACCAGTGCAATTTTCTCACCGCGATTAATAGTTAAATTAATACCATTCAGAACCGGCTCTTTTTTATAACTGAAATGTAGATTTTCAATTTTTACGGAAACGCTATTGTTGTTAAAAGGATTCGTTAGATGGGGGTAATGCGGTTCTTGTTTCAGGGCATTGAGTTGATTTACCCGGCTTAATGCCGCTTTAGCTGCAAAAAAGGCATGTTGAATACCCAGTATTTCCTGAACTGGTGACATCATAAACCACAGATATCCGAATACTGCCAGCATCTGGCCTATACTAAGATCTGAATAGAGTACCATCAGCATCGCTGTAGCCCGAAAAATGTCGAACCCGAATAGGAAAACCAGAAAACTTAAGCGACCGGCAGCATCACTTTTCCAGGCAAAAGTGGTGGAGTGATTTTTAACCATTTGAGCTGAATCTATTAATTGTCGGCAATAATGTTTTTCCCGGTTGCTGGCTCTGATCTGATGGATGGCTTCTAACGTTTCAGTCAGGGATTGTTGAAAAATACCATAAGCCCTGTTCTCTTTAGCTTTAAGATCTTTGATGCGGGAGCCTATGGCCCTGGCAAAATAAATGACCACCGGATTAAGGAATAAAATAAACAGTCCAAGTTGCCAGTGCATCCATAACAGAATAACTGCAGTGCCGATGACAGTCAGGCTGGCCATCAGTAGTTTACCGATAGTGGTGCCAATAAAAGTATCTATGGTGTCAAGGTCGGTTACCAAATGAGTAACGACTGTGCCGCTACCCAGACTTTCATATTCCGACATGGAAATAAATTGCAGATGATTGATCAGATTTTTGCGGATACGAAAAATGACATCTTTGGCAATGAATGAAAACTGCCTTGTTTGAATGATATTTAATATCAGTGCAAACAGCCTTAATAATAAACTGGCAAGTAGAATAGCGCCGATATAGACAATCGGCTGTCGCCATTCTGAGGGTATAAAGTGGTTAATAAATGCGACAGTAACACCCGGTTTATTGAGTAAAACTTCATCAACCAGTAGCGGCATCAGCAGTGGCACAGGAACACTGGCCAAGGTTGCCAGTAGAGCTATAAAATGGGCCACAAACAGTTCTTTTTTATGTTCTAATGCAATTTTATAGATATAAGACCAGGAATATTGAGCTTGTGCAGGACGTGAAGGAGTCACAATGTGGGAATATTGAGCAGTGTTAAATCTTTTAATTATAGCGGCCTGTCGTTCTTTTGGAAAAATATTGTTTTTATCATGTTGATAACATTTAAATGCTTAATGAAAAGAGACCTATCCTTATAGTTGCTTATTTACTGATATTATTAGTTTATCCTGTTATTGCAACGGCAGAATCTCTAAGTGAATTTAGAGATAATTTCCTGCAAGCAGAAAAATACATAGTCAAAAAAAATGATAAGGAATATTTTAAGCTGACACAACGGTTAAAAAATTATTCTTTATACCCATACCTGCAATATCAATGGTTAAGCAAAAATTTGCAGCAGAGCCAGGCTGTTCAGAATTTCTTACTGAAATATCAATCAACCCGTTATGTGGCATTATTAAAGAACAAATGGTTGCGCTACCTGGCTAAAAAAAAGGATTGGACACAATTAATCAAATATTATCGAAGTTCCAGCAGTGCAGAATTGCAATGTTATTACAACTTGGCTAAATATAACGCCGGACAAAAAAAAGTTGCGTTAACAGCCGCCAAAAAACTATGGGTAGTCGGGAAATCGCAACCAGCTGCCTGTGATCCGTTATTCAACTTGCTAAAGAATTCAAAATATTTTACCCGGGAAATGTTGTGGCAGCGTTTTCAAGCTGCCCTCAACAAAGGACGGGTACCGCTGGCAAAATATGTGCAAGGGTTGATGGGGAGCAAGGATCAAAAGATTGCTGAGTTATGGGTAAAAATTCATCAAAAGCCAAAATTGATTGTACAGTCTGACAGCTGGCATCAGGGATACAAACAAGCGGGGTTGATATTTGCCCATGCTATCAATCGTATTGCCAGAAATAACTCAGTAGAGGCCGCTGCAATCTGGGATATCGAAAGACAGAACTACACTATTCCAAAATATCGTGTAGAACAAATAGAAAGACGATTGGCTTTGGGGTTGGCATTCAGGCGCGATAAAAATGCATACAGACGTTTAGAAAAGCTACAGAAAACAGATGGTGTGTTGAGGGAGTGGCGAGTTAGGGCGGCGCTAAGTGAGCGTAATTGGCAGCATGTGAAAAAGTCGCTGACAAATTTAACAGCAGCAGAAAAAAAGAAAAATAATTGGCGATACTGGCAGGCCAGAATGTACGCTAAACTGGGGGAAGAACAACAGGCTCAGGAAATTTATCGTCATTTATCCCATAATAGAAGTTTTTACGGGTTTTTGGCGGCTAATAAACTAAAAAAAGACATCTATATAGCCGATCAGCCGTTGATTGTTTCAGAAGAAGAAATTGCCAAACTGGAGCGGCGTGCTGAGTTTCAAGTCGTTACCGAGCTGATTGCAATTGATAGAAAGCAGGAAGCCAAAAGGCAATGGTGGTATGCAGTCAGTAAATTGGATAGAAAGGATCTTATGGTCGCGGCTAAACTGGCGCAACGATGGCAATGGGATCAAGTGGCTATTTTTACCATCGCCAAAGCGAAACATTGGGATGATGTGGCGTTGAGGTTTCCGATTAAATATTCTGAACAGGTTAAACTGAATGCAAAACAGCGTAATCTCGATCCTGCTATTGTATTTGGATTAATTCGCCGTGAAAGCGCTTTTAATGAAAAAGCCCGGTCACCGGTTGGCGCCAGAGGTTTAATGCAGATTATGCCCAAAACAGGCAGACAAATTGCTCGTGAACTGAAGGAAAAATGGCGGGCTGAAAACAGCTTATTTAATCCGGAGTTGAATGTTAAATATGGCACGTTCTACTATAAACAATTATTAAATCAATTTAACGGGCATTATGCGCTGGCCGCCGCCGCTTATAATGCCGGTCCTCATCGGGTTAAGCGCTGGCTGCCCCAACAAGAACCTGTTGCAGCAGATATCTGGATAGAGACCATTCCGTTTAAAGAAACCCGCGCCTATGTTTCCGCTGTATTAACTTATGCTTTGATATACCAACAACGAATGAATAGAAATGCTTTAAAAATTAAAGATTTTATGCGCGATGTATTGCCGGGGTGAAAATTGAGCTGATTTTTTCTTCAGACTGGGAGATAATAAGAAGATAATGTAGCTTTCAGATTACTGTTGTTTGTCTTAAAACAGGCGAGATTATATTTCGCGTAGCCATAGCCAAGTCGAAGTATAAATAAGTCATTAACCTTATTTTAAGCAGTTATGGTGTCAATAAATGGTATGCTGAACAGTTAGTCGATGAAGAATTAAGATCAGGTAAATATTTGATGGAGAAACAGCATAGTTTTACGCGCGAAGAATTATTAATGTCCGGTCGAGGGGAATTGTATGGTCCGGAAAATGCGCAACTTCCCCTTCCCAATATGTTAATGATGGATCGTATTACGCATATTTCAGATGAAGGCGGTCAATACGGTAAAGGCGAAATCATTGCTGAATTGGATGTTACACCCGATCTATGGTTTTTTGATTGCCATTTTCAGGGTGATCCGGTAATGCCCGGTTGCTTGGGGTTGGATGCCATGTGGCAGTTAATTGGTTTTTTCTTATGTTGGTCAGGCGGTCCCGGTAAAGGTCGTGCACTGGGTTGTGGCGAAGTAAAATTTACCGGCCAGGTGTTGCCGACTGCAAAGAAAGTGACTTATAAAATTGATCTGAAACGAGTGATTATGCGTAAATTAGTTATGGGTATTGGCGATGCTACGATGGAAGTCGATGGAAAAGTAATTTATGAGGCAAAGGATTTGAGAGTCGGCCTGTTTACGTCCACTAAAGATTTCTAAAGTTTGCTGTATTTATGAGTCGTAATAATATGAAAAGAGTTGTTGTAACAGGTTTAGGCATTGTTTCCAGTATCGGCAATAATCGTGATGAGGTCGTTGATTCGCTTAAACAAGGACGATCAGGTATTACATTTGCCGAGGATTATCAGGAACTGGGGTTTAGAAGTCATGTGCGTGGTTCTATCGATATAGACCTGAATGAATTTATTGATCGTAAAGTCAAACGTTTTATGGGAGATGGCGCGGCTTTTAACTATATTGCCATGCAGCAGGCCATTGCCGACTCAGGACTGGATGACAAAGAAGTTTCAAATATCCGGACGGGCTTAGTGATGGGGTCGGGTGGTCCATCCACATCGAATCTAGTTGATGCGGCAGACATACTACGATCAAAAGGCGTTAAAAGGGTAGGACCTTATATGGTACCCAGGACTATGTCTAGCACTAATACAGCCTGTTTAGCGACCCCCTTTAAAATAAAAGGTGTCAATTATAGTATCAGCTCGGCCTGTGCCACCAGCGCTCATTGCATTGGCCATGCTATGGAACTGATTCAACTGGGTAAACAAGATGTTGTCTTTGCCGGTGGCGGGGAAGAAGTGCATTGGTCCATGTCGGTCTTGTTTGATGCCATGGGGGCATTGTCATCAAAATACAACGATACACCGGAAACGGCATCACGGCCTTATGATGAAACCCGCGACGGCTTTGTGATTTCCGGTGGTGGCGGAGTGCTGGTCATTGAAGAACTGGAGCATGCAAAAGCCCGTGGCGCTAAAATCTATGCCGAGCTGGTGGGCTATGGTGCCACATCAGACGGTTATGATATGGTACAGCCTTCAGGTGAAGGCGCCGTTCGTTGTATGCAGCAGGCGATGGCGACTGTGGATGGGGACATTGACTATATCAATGCTCACGGTACCAGTACTCCGGTAGGCGATATGCGGGAACTGGAAGCCTTACGTAGCGTATTCGGCGATGAAAATGTACCTGCAGTCAGTTCAACCAAATCATTAACCGGTCATGCCTTAGGGGCAGCCGGCGTTAACGAATCAATATATTCATTATTAATGATGGAAGAACAATTTCTGAGCGCTTCAGCAAACATTACTCAACTTGATCCACAGGCAGAAGGTATTCCTGTCGTTCGTGAACGTCAAGATAATGTGATTCTAAATACTATTATGTCTAATAGTTTTGGTTTTGGTGGTACCAATGCCACTTTGATTTTTCAGCGATATAAAGACTAAAAGAGTTGAACTTTTTTTATAAAACCTGTCCAATATAACGTATTCAGATATAATGACAATAACTTGGGGGCGACCTGGCTTCGACGTGGGTAGCAAAACCTTGAGTGCATGCCGAGGACAGTACATCTCGTAAAATATACTGATATTTAAAGTATTCGCAAACGACGAAAACTACTCAGTGGCTTTAGCTGCTTAAAAACAGCACCACTCCTCTGACTGTATGTGCTTATGCGTGTAGAGTCCTTCGGCAGTTTTTTGCTCCTGCAAAAACTGCACTTCCTACTTCCATGTAGGTTGGGACATTCAGGGGTCATCTCACATAAGATCGCGCCACGACTTAGTTCGGAGTCTGAAGCGTTAAAACCAATCGAAATCGCTGATGGTTTTCCTGGCCCGACGGGTAGTCATCGGTTAAATTAAAAGCGCGGGATAAGCATGTAGACCTTTAGGCGGAGTGCTTGCGGACGCGGGTTC
>CAYYSO010000073.1:0-12286 GCA_964474415.1 uncultured Methylomarinum sp.
GGTTAGGCGAGAAAAAAGCCAATATCACTGTCGTTGATTTAAGTTCTGTTCCAACTGATGTAAGACCGGCTGTTTCAGCCCAGGTTGGACGTCTTGCCTATGAATTTAACTATTGGAATCCTAAAAGACGTGACTTTCCCATCACTTTGATTTGCGAAGAAGCCCATGCCTATATCCCCAGGGAAAAAGGGGGGCAATTTGAAGGAACCAAGAAAATGATGGAACGAATCGCTAAAGAAGGGCGTAAATATGGTGTTTCTATTGGCGTTGTCAGTCAAAGACCGACGGAATTATCTGAGACCATGCTATCACAATGCAGTTCTTTTATTTGTTTAAGAACAACCAACCCGGATGATCAGCAATATATCAGAGGACTGGTTCCAGAGGCTGAAGGTGATTTAACCGATATTCTGACCTCACTGGGAAGAGGTGAGGCGTTAGTATTGGGCGAAGCGGCGCCGTTACCGACAAGAGTACAAATTTACAGACCCGATCCGGCGCCAAAAAGTAATGATGTAGATTATTATACCAGTTGGCGTGAAGGCCCTGATGATCTGGATGTGGAAGGGATTGTTAATAATTGGCGCACACAAACAAGAACCTAAAAAGCTTGCTAAGCATTATATGAATAAAGGTGTCGACAGCAGGGCTAAAGATCACGAAGGATGTTCTTCGTGATCTTTATATAGGATTTAAAATTTAAGGCTGAGAATTATCATTGTTAATTTTTGCATTTTCAGCTGCCTCTTTAATATTATCTTCAACTATTTCCACCACTTCTTGTGCTTTTTCCTTAATGCTTTCTGTGGCTTTCTGGTCGTTTTGTTTAACCGTTTCATTGGCCTGTTCTGTTATATTCTGATCAGGCGTTTCAGCGTTTAATTGTGAGGCTTCTGCAGGTGCTTTTTTATCAGTTAACAGTGTTAAAATTTCGACTTTAGCCTGTTTACGTAAATTTTCCATCATTGTTTGAATTTTTTTACGTTGCAGCATGGGACGAATTTGTTCTTTGACAGCCTCAAACGGAGGAGGCGTTTGCGATCTGGAATCTTCTCTTAAAATAACATGCCAACCAAACTGTGTTTCAACAGGCTCAGTTGTAAATTTTCCATTTTCCAGAGCAATTACAGCTTCAGAAAAAGGAGTTACCATTCTGTCAGCGGTAAACCAGCCTAAATCTCCGCCTTGAGGAGCTGAAGGGCCTGTCGATTTTGTTTTGGCCAGTACGACAAAATCAGCGCCTTGAGATAGCTCTTCAATTAATTCTTTAGCTTCATCTTCAGTTTTAACTAGAATATGACGAGCCTTATATTCAGTACCTGCATTTGCCATTTTAGCATCATATTCCGCTTTGATTTCTTCATCAGTTACTGGATTTGATTTTAGATAATTTTGTATATCTTCTTGAGATAATAACGAACTTTTAACCGTTGCCATGCGTTCAACAAATTCTGGAGTTTTATCCAAATGTTTCTGCACGGCATCCTGAACCAACAATTCGCGTTGAATTAATTCCTCCACTAATTGTTCTTTAGGAAATTTTTGCCCATGACTACGTTGTGCTATTTCATTTTCCAAAGTTTGTAAAGATTTTTTACTGATGTATGTACCGTTAACAACAGCTACTGCATCTTCTTTGCTAACAGTTGGAGTAGTTTTCTTGGTTTTTTCTTCAAAACAACCTGACAATAAAGTAGTGCTGACTAGAATTACGGGAATTAATTTTTTATTCATTGATGAGATTCCTTTAGTGTTTTTCTGATGGAGTTAAAGCATTAATACCTAGCGCATGAATTTCTTGTTTCATTAAGTCGTCCAACGCTTGGTAGATTAACTGATGTCTTTGCACTAGCGACTTACCAGTAAATTTATCGGTCACAATGGTAACATTATAGTGTCCGCCACCGCTTTGTGCGCCTGCATGACCGGCATGAGCGGCACTATTGTCTATTACTTCTATAAGCTCGGGGGAAAGGGCTTTATTTAGTTTTTGTTTGATAATATCGGATATCATTGAGGAAACACCTGCTTAAAAGGTTTTACTGTCACACGAGCATAAACTCCTGCTTTCATATAAGGGTCGGCATCTGCCCACATTTGAGCTTCTGTCAGACTGTTAAACTCAGCAACGACCAGGCTGCCGGTAAATCCTGCCTCACCTGGGTTATCACTGTCAATTGCAGGGTGAGGGCCTGCCAGAATCAGGCGTCCTTCATCCTGTAGTTTTTGCAAGCGCTGCAAATGAGCTGGCCGGACTGAAAGTCTCAGATTCAGGCTGTTGGCAGCATCTTGACTGATAACGGCATATAACACTATTTCTTTTCCTCTGTTTCGGGGAGATATTTATACAGGTAAACCATTTGCAGAATGATAAAAACAATCATCAGCCCGGGTACGCCAAAAGTCTTAAAAGTAACCCAATCATCGGTATTATAAGAATACATGACATAAAGATTGAGAAATCCCACACTGATAAAAAACAATGACCACATCAGATTTAGTCGTTTCCATATCGCCACGGGTAATTCCAGGTTCGCACCCATCATACGCTGAACAAAGGGTTGTTTACCTATGAATTGACTACCCAGAAAGGCAATACCAAATAACCACTCAATGATACTCAATTTCCATTTGATAAAATTTTCATCCTGCAAATAGATAGTGGCGCCACCCATTACTAAAATCAACCCCAGAGTAATCCCTTGCATTTTTTCTACTTTTCGGAATTTAAACCAGGTAAAGGCCACTTGAAATACCGTGGCAACAATCACTACCGCCGTTGCAACATAAATGTCATATAATTTGTAAGCGATAAAAAACAGGATAATCGGGATAAATTCTAATAATTGCTTCATTTTTAATGTTTTATACTATTTTTGTTTGTCAAATATAAAAGTCTATATTTGTTAATTGTGAACGTTGTTCATGCTGGGGTTGATTGGCTGAATCAATATATGCTGTCAACGCTTTTTGTGTGCGCATATCAATGAATTTTTGAACACTGTTTGGAATATTAAAAGGCTCCAGCTGATCAAGTTCTTTTCCGAATTGTTCAGTCGTTAAAACAACTTTGTTGGACTGGCTGAGGGCTTGTTTGTCTTTTTTAACGGTATTTAGTTTATGAGTGTCATTGTTTGCATTACTTGATTTTGCAGATTGCGACTGATTGATGCCCGCTGGATAATAAGCTACTGATGAACTATGTATCTTCACGTAATTATCCTAAAAATTTCACTTGACCGCATTTAATTAAGCGACAAGGGGCGGTTAACACTATACAAATACAAAAGTCATCCTCAACCAAAATTAAACCGGACTAAAGCAGATTGCAAACTGGACTGCTAATTGTAAAATCTTTGAATACGAATGTACATGAATGTTCAAATGTTTCTGATAAAATGATCCGATTTGAGAGGATATTATAATGAATAACACCGATACAGAGATTGAAGCAGCTGCATTTAGAAAATTGCTTAATCATTTGCAGCAGCATACCGAAGTACAAAATATTGATTTAATGATTCTAGCGGATTTTTGTCGTAATTGCCTTGCAAAATGGTATGTTACTGTAGCGCAAGAGCAGGGCAAGGAAATTAGTTATGAAGATGCCCGGGAAGTTGTTTATGGCATGCCTTATAGCCAATGGAAAGAAAAATATCAGGTAGAAGCCACGCCGGAACAACTCGAAGCTTATCAACGCAAACTGGATGAAAAAAGCGCATTATGACCAATAAACATCAGTATGATGCCATGTTTTCCGGTATCATTGGCCAGGATTATGACATGCTTAAACAGATCTGTCCCTTAGCGGCAGAAATGAGTCGTCTGGTTGGTAACGCGGTTCATAATTATTGTGTCAAACATTTTTCAAAAGCGATAAAAGTACTTGAATTGGGCGGCGGAACAGGGATTACAACCTTGTCTATTTTATCAGCCAATGACCGGTTAACGGTGCTAAGCGTTGACAATGAGCCCAACATGCAAGAACAAGCCAAAAAGCACTTGAAAAAATGGGTGGAAGAGGGCAGATTGAGCTTTTCCACCGATGATGCTCTGACAGCGCTGCAAGCTTTGGAAACTGACAGCATGGATATATTGGCTTCCGCCTATACCCTGCATAATTTTGAAGCCCACTATCGAGCCAAAGTTATCAGTGAAATTTATCGGGTGTTAAAACCAGGCGGTCAATTTATCAATGGAGACCGTTATGGTTTGGATGATATTTCTACGCATACCCGAATGATTCAGCAGGAAGTAGCAGGGTATTTTAAGGTGTTAACCAAAAATCAAAGCCTGGATTTACTGGAGCACTGGATAATTCATCTATTTAACGACGAATCTGAAAATCACGTCATGCGTGAAACGGTATCTTTGGATCAACTAAAGGAAAAGGGGTTTAAAGATGTCGTATTATCCAATCGAATGGAAGTTAATGCATTAGTAACGGCCAATAAATATTAGAAAACCCAGTTACAAATGCGCCAAAAACTGATTAACCTGTTGCAAATCGACTTGACTCAAACTGCCGGCCGCTTCTTTTAATTTAATTCCGTTAATTAAATAATCATAGCGGCTACGGGCATAATCCCTTTTTGATCGATAAAGATTACGTTGTTCGGCCAAAACGTCAACCATGGTACGAGTACCCACTTCAAAACCGGCTTCCGTTGCTTCCAGGGCGCTTTCTGCTGATTTAACAGTAGCTGCCAGCGCCTTAACGCGATTGAGACTGGTGAGCACCCCCCTATAGGAAGTTTTGACTTGCCGGGTAACTGTTCGTTTAACCTTAATAAGATTTTCTTTTTCTCTCTCAAATTCATATTGTGCCTGTTTAGAACGCGAATAAACAGCCCCACCTTCAAATAGTGGCAAATTAAGCTGCAGGCCGACACTTTGTACATTTCCCCGCAAACCAAAACTGCTGGTATTATCTTGCAAATTATAATTGGCAATAATATCAATTGTTGGCAAATGTCCGCTTTGTTGCAAGGCAACTGCTTTTCTGGATACTTCGGTCTGATTAAGTTGAGCTACTATGCTAAAATTATTCGCTTCAGCCGCTTTGGCCCAAGATGAAATGTCAGCAGGCTCTGGTAAATTGAGTTTAATCTCTTTAAGTAAAGGACTTAAGTTTGCATCATTTTCACCAATAATTTCCCTTAAAACTTCTTTTTCATCATCCAGAAAGTTTGCCGCTTCAATTTCATTGGCCCTTGCCTGGTCGAAAGCAGCCTGAGCTTCATAAACATCAGTAATTGCGATTAAACCAACCTCAAATCGTTGTTTTGCCTGTTCCAATTGTTTTTCTATGGCATTTTTCTCAGCAATAGTAAATTCCAAATTATCCTGCGCAGCCAAGATATTAAAATAGGCTTCAACTGTTTTAACCATTAAAGCCTGATACTGTGCCTGATATTGTGCTTCAGTCTGAGCAATTTGATTATCTGACTGGCTTAACTGAATCCAGTGATCCCAATGAAAAACAGGTTGGGTAAAATTAATAGTGAGCGACTGACTCCAATAATGTTGAGTACCAGAGTTTTGGAAAGTAAATTTCTGATTTTTCAAACGATTTCGAGAACTACTCGCAGTTAGCGATAAATTGGGTAGCATCTGGGCTATGCTTTGGGATTTTATTTCTGCTGTAGCATATTGATTAAGAAAAGAACTTTTGTATTCAGGATCATTTTCTAAGGCTAACTGATAGGTTTCAATTAAATTCTGGGCGAATCCTTGTTGAGATGATAACAATGCAATCGAAATTGCAAGAAATTTTAGATTAAACACAATACCTCCGTATTCAGTATGGCTATAATAACACCAAGACGAAAAATTGATGATCTTCATGAAAAGGGTTCATAGTATTTACTTACAGTTATTCTTTGCTATAACAAATCACAACGTGATTTTCCCTAAATTTCATTATCTATTCATGAGACAGGGTAACTTTCGGGCACACCAAGGCCTGTCATTTTGTTCAACGCACCAACACGGAGGTACGCCTCAACTTATTGGGCAGAAAAGTTCTATTTTTCAGTTTATCACTAAATAGTCCTTTGATTTGAAACATGGCCGTTTCCGCCAAGCTTCGTTGATGATAACCACTTTGTTGTTTCCATTCCTTCTTCCCGATTGATGCCAATGCTCTACCAAGGATTCATCAAACCATATCGTCAATGAACCACGATTGATTAATGCCTGGTTGTAGTTCGACTAGTTCTTTAGCTTGTACTGTTGTTTCTTTTTCTTCTCCATGCCCTTGAATATGGGGATTCTGTCGATTTATGCAACAAAGCCTTTGTAAAGTATTCCCCATTGTCCTGTTTAAACCCAGCAAACAACCAGGTAAATGATAATTTTACTCGATGGTGGGAAAAATGTGTTTGATATGCGTTCCATACAAACAAGGGTTTTTGACACTACCAATAAAAATAAAATCATGCGGGAAATAATTGCTTTTATACAAGATATTTATTTTGATATAGATGTAATGGATGCTGTTGAAGTACTTGAAGTATATCAAACATTTTTTAAGTTACTAGGAATTTAGATGTACTTTTTTATTTAACATAATATACATTATGCGAAGTTTCTAAATTATCATAAGATACTAAAAATCAGCCACCGGCGACCTTTGGCCAGATGGCCAGTGTATCGTTCTCTTGTAAAACTGTTGTGATTCTTTGTTCGGGCGGAATATAAATGCCGTTCAACATGACCAGATAAGCCAATTCGTCTTTTATTTGATAGTGATCAATTAATTGTTGTACGGTAGTATTATTAGCTATCGTCATGTTGACCGCATGACCTTTGGTTCCAGGCGGTAAATAGCTCACCAATGTGGCATACAATTTAAAGGTCACTTTCATCAGGTTAATACCAATCTGTTTGCCAGATAAGCTTCCATAATTCGGCTGGGGTCTTGTACTAATTTCTCCTTCCATGAGCCAAGCTTCACTTTTCCCTGAATTAAACCTCTTAACACACCCACATGCTGAGTCAAACCTAAACTGGTTGCACCGATAATGACATCGTCCTGGAATTGCAAGTTGATGTATTTAAAATGATCTGGGTCATATAGTTCTGCAGAATCTCCATCGGCAACTCCCATCCACAAACCCAATGAGCTGGAAATCAGTCCCAAGGTATCAAGAACATTCATGTTAACAGAGCCTTTATGGATAGCCTGCTTGAAACCCAGCATATTTTTAGCGGCAATTTGCGCATGCTCAGAAGCCGTGGGTTGAATCGCCTGTACTGAATAATGACCCGTAGAAAAATCCAGACCCTGTGCAACATCTCCAGCCGCATAAATATTGCTGATATTGGTTTGCATGCGCTGATTGACCAGTACACCTTGATCAGTTTTGATGCCACTAGTCGTCAGAAAATCGATATTGGGCCTAACACCGGTAGCAGATATCAACAAATCTGCGTCAACTGTATTATCATGATCAAGATGTAGTGTTAATACACTGGTTTCAGCTTTTTCTATTGAAGTGACTTTTGTCGAGGTAAGAACATTGATGCCTTTTTGACGACACCATTGCTTAATCAAATAACCGGCTTTTTCATTCATCATTCTGGGTACCATGCGATCACTCATTTCTATAACCGTTAAATGAGCGCCGCTTTTTACCAGTGCTTCCAGGATGATACAGCCGATAAATCCGGCACCCATTAGTACCACATTGATTCCTGGGGTAATATAACCGGCAATATTTCTGGCATCAGACAAGGTCCAGCAGTTATAAATACCCGGTAAATCCATACCTTTTGCTTTAACAGGCCGGGACCCACTTGCGATTAATAATTTGTCATAACTAAGATATTGGTTGTTGCGTAAAACCACAGCACTGTTGCCAACATCAATATGCCCAACATGGTTGTGTAGCAGATTAATATTTTTAGTTTTAAAATGATCACTGGATTTCCTGAGATAGGTTCCCTGTTCGGTGATTTTATGATTTAAAAAATAGGGAATCGCCATCCTCGAATAAGGGGGTTCCGGTTCATTACCAATGAGTGTGATTTCTGCCTGTTGATCGTACTTACGCAATGTTTCTGCAGCAATGACACCTGCAGGACCTGTTCCAATAATAAGATGTTTTGTCATCGGCTTATAATGCTAGGCGTCTCAGGGTTTCTTCGGTCGGTATACCCAATGAAGTCCAGCCTCGCAATTGATAATATTCCGGCAGCATTTTCTGCAAATCATTCACCCTGCCCTTTGCCGGACCGGTTTTGGCGGCATCTTTTAACAACCGTTTCGGTAAAGTATCATCTTTTGCTGTTAATCCGGCTTGCAGATTAAATTGCCTTTCCAGATTCCAGATGCGTTCTCCGGTTTCCAGCAAACTATCTGTAGACCACTCACCTTTGCAGGCTGCCGCTATTTGCGGGGCAATATCATCCAGGGTCCAGGCAAACGTTGTGAAGACACATAAACCGGATGAATCAACCGCTGCCGTAGCATCCTGAAAAGCCTTAACCAAAGCGGGTTTGCCTTCAGTTGTTAAAGGATCAGTTTTTTCCGGAACGCCAAGAACCTCGGAAGAAACGGTATAGCTGCGTAAATGACAAGCGCCGCGGTTAGAGGTCGCATAAGTCAGGCCCATACCCTGAATACCACGGGGGTCATAAGCCGGAAATTCCTGTCCTTTCACCGTCATGGATAAATCAGGATGAGCGTATTTTTCACATAAACGTTTTGAACCCAAACCCAAATCTCGTCCAAATCCCTCACCTTTGGCTGTTAATTCAGCCATTTTTACCAAGGCTTCGGCGCTGCCAAATTTAAGCGCAATTCCACCAGTATGCTCATGGGTAATAACGCCCAATTCATAAAGTTCCATTGCCGCAGCCAGCGTAGAGCCAAATGAAATAGGATCAAAACCATCCTCATTACAGATAAAATTAGCGTAAGTCAGTGCCTCCAGGTCATCAATGCCTAAATCGGAACCCAACGCCCAGGCAGCTTCATATTCCAGACCACCGGAGGCTCCCAAATATTCCGGCTTATGTTGAATAGAAAAATGGCCTTTTTCGATGGTTGAAATACGTCCGCAGGCAATAGTGCAGGCAAAACAAGCCGCATTGGTAGTCAAATTGGCCTTGTTATCTGCTGAACGTATTTCATGCATGGCTTCACCGGATATTTTTTCAGCGCCTTCAAATTGCACTTCCTGCATATTGCGGGTGGGCATGGCACCGACTTCGTTGATGACATTCATTAATACCTGAGTGCCATAGGCAGGCAAACCTTCATGAGTAATACTATTTTCGGCCAATATCTGTTTGGCTTGTTGAGTGGCCTGCATAAAAGTCGGAAAATCCCTAATATTGCCGACACCTTGGGTTCCTCTGACAGCCACCGCTTTCAGGTTTTTTGACGCCATCACCGTGCCGACACCGGAACGTCCGGCCGCCCGATGAAGGTCATTGATAATACCGGCATACAAACAACCTTGTTCAGCCGAGCGTCCAATGCAGGCAATCCGTAATAATGGGTCCTGATAAATTTGATGCAAGGCTTCATCCGTTTTCCAAACCGATTTACCCCACAACTCATCTGCCGGCATCAATTGCGCCTGATCATCTTCCAAATACAGATAAACCGGTCGTTGCGCCCTACCCTCAAAAATAATCATATCCCAACCGGCATTTTTTATTTCAGCGCCAATAAATCCGCCAGAATTGGAACAGGCAATAGTGCCGGTTAACGGACTTTTGGTAATGACCGAATAGCGTCCGCCAGTTGCCGCCATTGTTCCTGTCAATGGTCCGGTTGCCATAATCAGTTTGTTATCGGGTGATAAGGCATTGATAGCAGGATCAATTTCTTCATAAAGATATTTGCTGGCCAGCCCTCTTTGTCCCAGGTATTGTCCTGCCCACTCCATATTGAGCGGTTCTTCTGTACATCTGCCAGTAGTTAAATTGATACGTAATAGTTTTTCAGTCCAGGCCATAACTATTCACCTTGATGAAGATAAAGTTGGGCAAAGTTTTGCATTTTCTGCCAACCGGTTTGTTCAGCATCTATATAGGTGATAGCCGCAGTCGGACAAGCTTTGGCACAGGCCGGATCACCCCCACATAAATCACATTTAATGACTTTTCCGCTATCGACATTGTAATTAACAGTACCAAATGGACAGGCTATCGTACATACTTTACAACCGACACAGACATCGTTGATCACTTCTTTGGCGCCCGTTAAACCATTATCAACAATCGCTTCGACCGGGCAAGCGTGCAGACACCAGGCTTCGCTACACTGCGTACAAGTATAAGGCGAAAAACGCCCCAGTTCATGAAAGGTAAATACCTTGATGCGTGATTTTGACGGGTTGAATACCCCTTCCTTTTCATAGGAACAAGCTAATTCACATTGCAAACATCCAGTACATTTTCCGGCATCTATATTGAGTGATTTTTGCATCGTGCGACTTCCTGATTTAATCTGATTGTTTATGATGTTTATCTTTACGATCTTTATCCAGCTCCTTCATAAAATCGTTTTTACTTTTAAGCGTCGGAAATATCAATTTTTTTTCGTAATAGATACCTAACCAAATAAACGGGATAGCTAATACTAAATCAAGACCAAATGTGCCGCTAAACAAAATACTCAATGCAGCCGTTAAAAACAGAATAGCACCAACCAGATAATAATACACACCCAAAATAATACCACTAACAAACATACTATGTGCCAAAATGATATGAATACTCATTGCCGCCGCGCCCGGCTTTATAGTTTCAGCATGCCACATTAAAAAAATCAGCAATACCGCTGTCATAACACTAGCCCAATAAACCAATTCATAACGAAGCAAATGCTTAATCTCAATTCCTGTGCTAATAGCTTTGGCTTTTTCACTTAATAACGAACAATAAAAAAATACCGGCGTTACAAAAAACCAATAAAATAAAGCAACACGATCAGTAAATTCGGCTAACAACTCACCGACAAAACACAGAAGTACTAATGAGACAAAAATAACCTCATTGATGTAAATATACTGGAGCGCTTTATCCATACTCCAATGCTGAGAATCTTTTTTATCAACCATACCCCCCCCCTTTTTTTATGATTTTATTGCAATGTACTACAAATTCATAGTAGGCAAAGTTTTTTTTGTAATTGCCTCCGTCATTGAAAATATCTCATATTCAAAACTGCACTGAACTATTAGAGTGATGTACTTTCAATAGCTTATAAAAGTAATCACAAATCACTAAATTACTATGGCTTATTCCCAACAATTACAACATCAACTTGAAACCGCATTAAAGTCAAAAGGTAAAAATTACCGGCCAAGAACCCATCATTTAGGAGATGATGGCCTGCCGATTTATATTAATCGCCTGATCCTGGAAGACTCCCCTTATTTATTACAACATGCACATAATCCGGTTGACTGGTATCCCTGGGGAGAAAAAGCATTTGCTGCAGCAGCCGAGCAAGATAAACCCATCTTTCTATCCATAGGTTATGCCACCTGCCACTGGTGTCATGTCATGGAGAAACAAAGTTTTGAAGACAGCACTGTTGCTGAGTTGTTAAATCAACACTTCATCTGTATCAAAGTCGATAGAGAACAGTATCCTGATATTGATGCTGCTTATATGGCTGCTGTCACCATGATTTCCGGTCATGGCGGTTGGCCGATGTCATCATTTTTAACGCCGGAAGGAAAACCATTTTATGGCGGAACCTATTATCCTCAAGCGAGTTTTTTACACCTGTTAAGTCAAATTAGTGATGCCTGGCATAATCAACGTGACTCCCTGCTTCAACAAGCCGAACAATTAGCCGATGCAGTAGCACAAACCACCACACATAAACGACAGATTATAGAATTGGAGCAATCCGTTTTGCAATCAGCTATCAATACAGCTTTAGCTAATTATGACAGCCATTTTGGAGGGTTCAGCGCAGCGCCAAAATTTCCCCAGGAACCGTTACTTTTACTTCTATTACAATCACTGCAACGACAATCAAATCCTCCATTATTTGCAGCTGTTGAGCATACGTTAGCAGCTATGGCGCAAGGTGGAATCTATGACCAGGTGGGAGGTGGCTTTCATCGTTATTCGGTTGACAGTCATTGGTTGGCCCCCCATTTTGAAAAAATGTTATACAACCAGGCTTACCTGGCCCGGGTTTACCTGCATGCTTATCGGCTGAATCACAACCCTCTCCATGCCCGTATCGTTACCCAAACACTGGACTATGTTCTTAGAGAGATGCGTAATCATGACGGTGTATTTTACTCGG
>CAYYSO010000074.1:0-12268 GCA_964474415.1 uncultured Methylomarinum sp.
ACTGCCCACCGGGTCAATGATAGTATTTCCCGACTGGTCTCAGAACCCAAATTAGGTCTGGAACATGCAGCCTACAGAATTGAAACAGCCGGTGGAGCCGTCTGGATAGACTGTCCTTCTGCTTTTAACCGTACCCTGGAACCTGCGCGTACAATTTTATTCACACACTTGCATTTTATGGGGGCCTGTAATCAATATCGTGAACTCTGGAACACAAATGTTTACCTGCATGCTTTGGATGCCGATCAAACGCTATCCAAACCCTTTCCGGTTGATGAACGTTTTAACGATGATTTTATATTTCACGGTATAGCGGCTTATCACATTGGCGGACATACGCCTGGTTTTACGATGTATGTTTACCAAGATGTGTTGTTTATTTGTGATTACGCATTTCCACCCGGTCTGGGAATGCGTTTGAATCCGTATGGTCCGAAGCAAGAAACCTTACGGGGAGCCGAATATATCCTGAAGATTATCCGTCATATGTCTTTAAAAACTGTTTGCGGCTACAACTATACTGGTGATTTTAAAGACTGGTTTGCCAATTTTGAACGTGTTATTAACAGCGACAAGTGAACGTTAACTTGTTGTTATTGTCTTATTGATGGATTGTTTATTGACAGCAGAATTGCCTGCTTAATCGCTCCCGGAGATAAGCAATATGACTCAGGATAAAGGCAAAATCAGGGTTTATTATGATGGCACCTGTCCGAAATGCATTAAAGATCGGCAAACTTATGAAAAGCTTGCCGGAAAAGCAGGGGAACAAGTTTGCTGGATAGATATTACCGGTCAGGAACAACAGTTACATAAAATAGGCATTGATCCAGTTGAAGCATTAACTGAGCTGCATGTTAAAGATGAGAACGAACATATTCATTCCGAGCTGGATGCGTATATTTTGCTCATGGGGAGGGTGCCTGTATTGCGTCCTGTAGCCTGGCTGATTGGCTTGCCGCTAATCCGCCCATTATTGGCCGGGGTTTACCATTGGCAGGTTAATCGTCGGCTTCGGCGTAGTGGAAGACTATAGGTTTGACTTGATTTAGGAACGCGCACGGAATAAATTTTGCGCCAGTTGTCGAAGTTATTTCATGCACGTTCCTTAGTTTATTTTTGTTAGCTTTTTAATAGCATCAGGAAAAAACAGTGATAGTCAAAATTCATTAATAATTCAGGAGGCTATCATGTCTGACAGTGAAATTGACAATGACGCAGTAATTGACGTACTGAATAAAATTCTGGAAACGGAATTGGCTGGCGTGGTTCGCTACACCCATTATTCATTAATGGTTTTTGGTTTCAATCGAATACCCATCGTTTCCTGGATGCGCAGTCAGGCAACGGAATCATTGAACCATGCCAGTGAGGCGGGTGAATTAGTAACCCATTTAGGTGGTCATCCTTCTCTGGGCATCGGGCCGTTATTAGAGACTCATCGTCACGATATTGGAGATATACTGAGAGAGTCACTGGAGCATGAAACACAGGCTTTATCTGCATACCATAATTTACTGGAACTGGTTAATGGCCGACATGTGATGCTTGAAGAATATGCTCGACGCATGATATCGCTGGAAGAAATGCATCTTGGCGAAGTGCGCAAGATGTTGCGAAAACCCGGTGAATAAGTTACTACAGATAGATGTCAAACTCTCACCTTAATTTATTCTTGTGGGGGAGTTTAAAAATGTTTAAAGAAGACTGGATAGCCCTGCAGCATCTAATAGCGGTATGCGACCTTGAAGGTGCCGGACTTATGGTTAAGGAAATGCATAAGACGTATCATAAGCATGCATTGATGCATGCCCGTATACATTTTGCCTGGAGCAGAATAGCCTGGTTGCGAAAGGACTATCTTAGCGCTTCAGGGCAATGGCTTACCGGAGTTTTTTTTGCTGTTCCGGTTTCTCTTTTCCAAAAATATAGCTGATTGACTTGATGAAGCAGGAGATCAAAATGAATGAAGATACATTGAATATGGAAGTCAGGAAATTTCTCAAAAGAGTCGGCGTCACCTCACAGCGGGAAATTGAACACGCAATCTTGAAAGCGATTGAAACGGGGCGTTTGCAAGGTTCGGAAGCTTTGGATATTAAAATGACCCTGGATTTACCCGAGGTTGATTTGAAACATTGCATTGAAGATCAAATAGCGTTGGAGTGATGCGGCTAAGCAGCATCAGTTTCAATGATCACTGATAGCTGGTCATTCCCATGCCTGATAAAACAACGCTAAAAAGGGCGATTACTTTACCTTTATTGGTTTTTTTCGGTGCGGGAACTATTTTGGGGGCAGGGATTTACGCCCTGATCGGAAAAATTGCCGCTTTAAGCGGCAGTTTTGCACCCTTCTCATTTTTGCTATCAGCTGTTATTGCGGCATTTGTGGCCTTCACTTATGCTGAATTATCAAGTCGCTACCCAAAAAGTGCAGGCGAGGCTGTCTATGTCAGCCATGCTTTTTCACAACAATGGCTGACGGCTCTGGTCGGCTGGGGTATCGTTTTTACGGGTATTGTTTCATCCGCCGTGATGGCGCGAGGGTTTTACGGTTATTTGAATGAATTTATTACAGTACCGGATGTTGTGGCTGTTACTGTATTCGTATTGCTTATTAGTGTAATTGCCATTGTCGGCATTTCTTTATCAGTCAATATTGCAGCACTGGTGACGCTAATCGAAATAAGCGGCATCCTTCTGGTATTGTTTGTTAGCCGAGAACATTTATTATCCCTAACGGATAGATGGCGAACACTGATTCCGCCCTTTACCTGGGAGATTTGGCAAAATATTATCTTTGGCGCTTTTCTGGCCTTTTATGCATTTATCGGTTTTGAGGACATGGTTAATGTGGCGGAAGAAGTGATTGAGCCAGAGAAAAACCTGCCGACTGCCATTGTCATGGCATTGCTGATAGCCACCTTTTTTTATATGCTGGTTTCTTTGGCGGCTGTTTTAACATTGCCGATTTCAGAGCTGGCTGATCATAAGGCGCCTTTTGCATTAATTGTCCAAACCAATAGCGAAATTCCAGTTGCAATAATCAGTCTGGTTAGTCTTATTGCGATTTTAAATGGTGCTTTAGTTCAGATCGTAATGGGTTCCAGAGTATTGTTCGGTATGGCTGAAAAAGGCATAGCGCCCCGGTATTTCGGCAATATTCACCCCATTACCCGTACACCTGTCATTGCGACCCTGTTCTTTGCCGTTATTTTATTGCTGATGGCGCTTTGGTTTCCCATAGAAATGCTTGCCAAAATCACCAGTTTTATCATCCTGACAATTTTTACTTTAGTGAGCTGTAGCTTGTGTATTATAAAAATCAGAGAAAAACATTATAGGCAGAAGCATCATTTTAATGTTTCCCTAGTTATTCCCAGCATAAGTTTTTTGTTTTGCCTTAGCTTTATTGTGTTGCAGTTTCAGTGACGTGACGGCTTAAAGTACGGTTAATTCACACGCTATTCAGCATGATCGTCGTAACCTGTTAAACAACAATACAGGAGGGCAGACATTATGAAAATTCTGTCAAAAGTAACAATTCCGGTTTTATTGCTGTTTCTGGGGGGGTGTGCACATTATGCCGGATATTATTCCGATTATTCCGGTCACGGTACATACAGCCTCGGTGTTAACAGCTATACACCATATTATAGTCATAATAGTTATGTGCGAAAACCTTATAATAATTATCGTGGACATTATTACGGTTATAAGCAACATTACAGACGCAAATCCAATTTTTTTGTAAATAACCAATATCCCCGACACAGATACAATATAAGAGGAAGATATCATAGTAGAAGATATTTTCCAGAGTCGCAGCGTCGGCATAATAGGCATATCGGTGACTTTGTTTATCGAAGATCAGAAGCGGGGGACAGGCACCGGAGGCGAAATCGGGGTTATAAACAGCATGATAAAGAACACCATAAATGACCCCGGTTATTATGCTATATTTTCTCCGTTTGCTGTTTCTGCTCTGTCGCTTTTCAAATTATGGCATTGAGTAATAAAGTTGAAATATTATTACTCCCACTTTTATTAGAAACAGCTTCTTTCATCTTTGGAACAAGACGCTGATGTCTTTCAAATACAACACTTCAAAGTTTTTTTGTTCCCTTCTCTTTGAAAGTATGAAGTTTGTGCGGTAATTTAATTTCGGTAATTGTACCGGCTTCAGGATTATTAAATATAGCTTCATTAATCTCGTTTTCACTGCGAGCTACAATACAGGTTACGGTAGCATCGCCGGTGACATTAACGACAGTGCGGAGCATATCCAGAATACGATCCACCCCCAGAATCAAGCCAATGCCTTCGACCGGCAAGCCAACCTGATTGAATACCATCGCTAACATAATCAAGCCGACTCCCGGTACGCCGGCAGTGCCAATGGAGGCCAGAATAGACATGCCGACCACAGTGACATAATCGCTGATGTCCAGGTCAATACCGTAAACATTGGCTATAAAAACGGTGGCAACGCCCTGCATAATGGCTGTTCCATCCATATTAATGGTGGCGCCCAAGGGTACGGTAAAAGAAGCAGTTGCATTGTTGATGCCCAGCCGTTTTTCGACGACCTGAAGTGTGACCGGAATCGTTGCGTTGGAACTGGCCGTACTGAAGGCAAAAATTTGCGCTGGTCGCATTTTGGTAATAAATATCCGGGGATTAAGTTTTGCCAGCAGGCTGATAAGTAAACTGAAGGTGCCGAAGGCATGTAGCAACAGACATAAAATGACCACCGAAAAATAACCGATCATCGGTAAAATCAGACCGATGCCCTGTTCGGCAAAGGTTTTTGCCATTAGAAAGAACACTCCAATCGGAGCAAAGTCCATTACTAAGGTGACTACTTTCATCATCACCTCATTGAGTTTTTCAGCGCTGTTTGCTAATTGTTGACCGATTTTTCCACTCATTAACATGGCAATGGCAAACAAAATGACAAAGAAGATGATTTGCAGCATGTTACCTTCAGCAAAAGCCTGCACTGGATTGCTGGGGATAATATTAATAAAGACTTCAGTTAAAGGTGGGGCCGGTTTTGGTGTGAAGCTTGAGGTTTCGGCAACGTGTTCAAAGCCTTTACCGGGGGCAATTAAAATAGCTATAGTCAGCGCCAGGGTAATGGCGATAGCAGTTGTGATCAGATACAGTGCAAACGCCTTGAATCCAACCCGGCCCAGGGTGCTGACATCACCAATGCCACAGACACCGCAAATCAATGAAAAAGTGACTAACGGTACCACCAGCATTTTCAAGGAATTAATAAATGCGGCACCGATAACATAAAAGAGTCCCTGAACCAGATAGGTTTGGATGAAAGCAATATTACTGGCAAAGGCGTTAATCAGACTGCCGGACACAAGACCCATAGCCATGGCAATCAGGATTTTTGTGGTGATAGTTATTTTATTGGACATGGATGGGTGATTCAGCCGGTTGTGTGGGCAACAGAGAGGCGGTTGCAGGCATAGCCGACTTGGAAAAGTATTGCATGATATTGATTATTTTTTCTTTATTCAATCGAGCGACGCGGTTATGTTGTTCACATAAGGCTCCTCTAAAGCCCAGATAATCCGCATTTAGCGGAAGTAATCCGGCTATATCGACTTGTCTTAATGAGCCGGCAAGACCAGTTAATAGCCTGTGATGGTTGGCTGTTTGGACAAACTGCGCCAACTCGATCTCTGTCATCAGGGCGGTTAATGATCCCTGGTGTTTATCCATCGTGTCCAGCATAACTCCTTTGAAGCCTGCTTGCTGCAATCTGGGGATAATGGATAAATCAGGCTGGGTGTCGGCAAACAATACGGCAATGAGTGCATGATTAGCAGTTACCGAAGATAATTTTTCAACAGTGCCTTGCCAGTCGTTTCCCGGGAAAAATCCAATTTTTATATAATCGACGCCGGTTGTCTGCATCGCAGTTACCGCTTCATAAACAACTTCCGGGTGCATGGGTAGATCACCCACTGTGGCGCTGACAGGTTTGTCACCGCCGATGGTTTTTACAATCTGTTGAACAGTATTAATATCCAGAGCTCCCAGGGCGCCTTCGGCAGGTTGCTTCAAGTCAATAATATCAACATTCAAGTCTTTTATTAACAGCGCTTCCTCCAGACTGTTAACGCTGGCCAGCATTTCGGTCATGCTTGTATTACCTCATGTTTAAAATCTTCAATCACTTCCATCAGCCAGTGCCACGCTTCCATTTCATTTTCGCCTGCCGTTTTATCTAGTCCGATATGTAAATATTGTAGTTCCTGTTCCACTTTTTCCCACGATAACCTGTGCAGACGACTGACCAGTATGGAGGCTTCGATAACTGCAAACTGGGCTCGGTTAAAGCCCCTAAAAGGCTTGTGGTTCACTGCATGCAGTGTCTTACAAAAAATCATAGGGCGGACATCATCGTCTTCAATACGAACTATTTCCAGTTCGGAATGGGCTAATGCCGCTTCAAGGTATTGACCGTTGATTTTTTCGGCTTTTTTTAGCGGCCAGTCGCGGCGACCGGTTATACAACCGGCAAAAATGCGTACGTCATCGCAGTAATTGATAATGGCGGTGTTGGTTTCCAGAATATTGTTCAGGGTATTGCAGGGACGGAACGGCATTATGACAAATTTGTCATCGTGGACATGTATGCCCATCGGCGCAATATGTGCTATACCTTGGCTGTTGACAGTCGTCACTATGGTTTCTTGTATCATTTTTTTGTTAAGGTGGTTCCAGCGGGTTTAAAACTATGCAAATCTACAGCAGGTTCATTATGTTCCGATGCGCATCCCCAGTCCAGCGTTTGATCCTGAGTGAAACGTTTTCCCAGTTGCCAGGCAATTTCCGCTCTGGCCAGTTCAACGCCCAGATAGAACGCATGTCCACCATCGTTTTCCACGTCCAGCTTGGGGTATAAATCAAAAGGGTCGGTAGCACTATGCAAACCGTCACGATTAAAAATATGGATACCTTCTGTACTGGTTTGTATGCGATAACTGGGATCTTTAATCTGCGCAGCCAGTTCCTGAATTTCCTGATACTGATAAGGAAACGGTGCTGTATCATGCACAGTCATCAGACTCGGGTCAATATGTTTGGGCAGAGAGTTATTTTCTTTGGCGGCAAACATAATACGTCTGGCGCGGTCGGCCTCCTTGATTGCCCGGCAGGCATGTTGACTGACTTCGGTGGCAAGAATGTGATTAATATCCAGTTCCGAGCAGATGCCCAGCAGCAGGGCATTCATGCCGGAAGTATCGGCATGGGTCAGTTCGGTAATATTGCCGATTCCCAGCATCATTTCTATATCCGGATATTGTTGTCGGAACTGATAATTACGGACGATGGACTCAGTAAAGCCAAAGTGGATCGGATCCAGAATCGGATCGACAATAAAAGCCCGGTTTTTATTTTGCATGACTTCGATAGCGTGATCCAGTGACTTTAAATCACCGTGGTGTTCGGGGATTAAAATTGGTGTGCTTTCAACCCTTTCAGCAATCCAGATGCTTTTGCTGGTCAGACTGAGCATGTAATCGGCGCCGGCTTGACCGCCGCGTAACAAATCATCATCTTCCAAAGAATCAATGCTGACAGTAAAACCTTCCTGTTTTAGTGTTTGTATACAGGCTTCCAGATGCGGAAATGCAGTACCGGGCAAACAGCCGATATCAATGACATCTGCGCCGTTTTTTTGGTAATAACGAGCGCGTTCAATGACGGCATCGACACTGATATTAGGAGCATCGGTGATTTCGGCAAAAATCTTGACCTGATACTGATTTAAATCTATTTTATGCGCCTCTTTACCAAAAAATAACGGTAGGTCTTTGATTTCTTCAGGGCCTCTTTCTATCGGGATTCCCAGTTGTTGCGACAGGCTTTCCAGATCGCCGCGACAGCGGCCGGGGACAATGACACGGCTGGCGCCGAAGGTGTCCTTAAGACGGCGGCCTATCATATCAGCGGTCATCAATGCGGCGACTTTCAGGCCCAATTGATGCACGGTATAATCGAACTCCGGCTGCATTTTTTCCAGCACCTGATGTACTTGCTTTTCAGCCAGTTTGCCGGTTAAAAAAAGGATGTGTTCACTCATATTAATGTTGCCAGTCTGTGGTTGACGGTTGCAAACAGTTCTCCGGCACTTTCAACCACCTTTGTGTACTCAAAGGTACGGATTCTTGCAGTGCCTTCAAGATCGATTTTACGCGGATAGACCATCACTTTTTTCTTACCCGGGGCTGTTGTTTCCATTTCGGGGGCTATATCACAGGGATAGACAATACTGGGGACACGACATTTTCCAGCTTGTGAATATAAATTAGTGACCAGCGAATCGGAAATACCCAATACACATTTAGCAATGGTATTGGAAGTAGTAGGAGCCATCACAAAGGTATGATAGTAACCTTTGTAAAAAAGACCGACCGGTGGCGCCGATGCTGCTTTGTCGCGATAGACTGGCAGTTTCTCTCTGATTTCCTTGATGTTTATGCCATACATTTTCAAAACTTCTTCACCAGCCTGACTCAGATAGAGGTCTACATTATCCAGTGTCAGCAGGAATTCAAGGCATTCTTCTATATAATGGCCAGAGCCGGTAATGGCCCAGGCGAGTCGCGGTTGCTTCATGGTGTTTGGCATTTTTTAAAGTGTCGGTCATTATACCCGAACAGACTCATTGATTTGATAACTCGGGAATTTTTGTTTATGTTCAAAAATATTGATAAGCCTTTGATTATGGGGATTCTGAATATCACGCCGGACAGCTTTTCTGATGGCGGTCGATATACTGGATTGGATGCCGCTTTGAAACAGTGTCAAAAAATGCTGGACGAGGGCGCTGATATTATTGACATAGGCGGGGAATCGACCCGGCCGGATTCTGACCCCGTGACAGTACAAGAGCAGATCAGAAGAGTGGTGCCAGTTATCAGAGCGATACGCGAAAAAATATCCACAAATGTGTTGATCAGTATTGATACCACCTTAAGCGCTGTAGCGGCGGCCGCGTTGGAAACAGGCGCCAACATTATCAATGATATATCAGCCGGACAGGGTGATGATAAGCTGTTGGAATTGGCAGCAAAGACAGAGGCGCCTATTATTTTAATGCACATGCAGGGAACACCGAAAATCATGCAGGATAATCCCTATTATGAGGATGTGGTGGCGGAGATTTTGCTGGCATTACAGCAAAGAGTCGATGCTGCTTTAGCAGCAGGTGTTGCCAGAGAGCGCATAGTGATTGATCCGGGGATCGGCTTTGGTAAACGCAAACAGGACAATATCGATTTGCTGGCACATTTACAACAGTTTGTGGAAACCGGTTTTCCGGTATTGTTAGGTACCAGCCGTAAACGCTTTATGGGAAGTATTTGTCAGCTTAGCCAGCCAGCAGAGCTGGTGACGGCAACCGCTGTGACAACGGCGTTAGGGGTGATGGCCGGAGTACAGATATTCAGAGTCCATGATGTTAAAGAAAACCGGCAGGCCGCTGATGTAGCCTGGGCAATCAAACAGGCGACTGGATAATAGTTTATGCATCCGGCTTTGCTGACATTGGAGCGACAATTTTCAGCTTCTACATTAACTCGATTGGTGGATCCGCTATTGCAACAACAGCATATTGAGTTATGGGTCAAACGTGATGATTTATTGCATCCTGTTATTTCCGGCAATAAATGGCGTAAATTAAAATTTATACTGGATCATGCACTTCAACAAAATACTGCAAAAATCATTAGTATGGGAGGCGCTTATTCCAACCACCTGCATGCACTGGCTTTTGCCGGTAAGCTGTTGGGTTTGGAAACAGTCGCTTTTATTCGTGGAGAAAAACCGGGAAAATTCAGTTCGACATTGAGAGATATTCAGAACTGGGGGATGGATCTAGAATTCATATCCCGCAGTGATTATCGTGAGTTAAGAAACTATAAAGATCACGATAGCTTGCCAGGGTTAAAAGCAGGCGAATACTGGATACCAGAAGGCGGCGCAACCACTCTTGCATTACAGGGAGTCGGTGAAATAGTGGATGAAATAAGGATTGATTATGATGTTCTGTGCGCACCTTGTGGTACGGGCGCGACTTTGGCCGGTTTGATTGCCGCAGCGCCTGATTCAACACAGATTCTGGGAATAGCCGCGTTAAAAGGCGCCGGTTTTTTAGTCGATGATGTCAGAAAACTGTTACCGGATGATACTGAGGCAAACTGGCCCAGCACGCCAGAGCCGCCGGGCTGGCAAATTAACCTGGATTATCATTTTGGCGGCTTTGCCAAATCAACGGAACAACTCAGGACGTTTATCGGGCATTTTGAAGACCGGCATAGTATTATCCTGGATCCGGTTTATACCGGCAAAATGCTGTTTGCTCTATTTGATCTGATTAAACAGGGATATTTTAACGCAGGTCAGCGGATTGTTACATTGCATACCGGTGGTTTGCAGGGTAAGCGACAACTCGTTTAAGGGTCGAATGAAACCGGCTAAAGGGTATTGTTTGTAGCGTATATTTTATAAATTTTCCAAAATCTGCTAGATTCACTGCTTCGGATAAAAAAATAATAATAATTTTGGGGATATTCTGTGGACAAATATATTGACTTAGTTTCATTTTACCTGCTTGATTGGCAACAAGCGGCAATTGATAACACACGGTACAGCGTTGTGTTGTTTATCATGGCATTTTTTTTGGGTAGTTTAATTGTGACCTTTTTGAAAAGGGGGGCTATCGCCAATTTAAAACAACAATTAGTCAGCAGGGAAGATACTCAAAAGAAAACTGAAGAAAAATGTCAGAACTTAATTGATCAACAAACACAGAGTCAAAAGGAGGTAACTGAGTTTAAAGAAAAAATCAATCATCTTTCTGAACAAAAAGAAAAATCTGAATCACTGTATTCAGAATTGGAAAAAAAATATAAGCAACAGTCAATAGAGATTGAGTCAAAACAATCACAAATTGATACCGCTCAATCTATGTTGGATGAAAAAGAAAAATTGATAATTTCATTGGAGAGTGATCTGGAAGTTCAGAAAGAGCAATTTGAGGCTTATACGCTGAATGATAAAAAAATTGAAGAAATGGAGGTCGAGATTAGTACGTTAGTCAATAAAAATAATTTGGCAAAGCAGCAAGTACAACAACTTAGTAAAGAGTTGGCTGAAAAATCCGCTCAACTTGAAAAGGGAGCGCAACGGTATGATGGAAAAGCGACCGAAATGTCCGACGAGTCTTTGCAACAGAAAATAACGGAATTTGAACTGACAATTCAACAACAATACCAACAAATTATTGAGTTAAGTGAGAAACTGCAACAAGCTTTAAATTCATCTACACCGGCTTCAACAACAAAAAATAAGGTAACCAAAAAAAAAGATAATATGGTTGAGAAGTCAGATTGGTTTCAGGAAACAATCAAAGGTCTTTTCCATAAAATGAAATCCAAGGAGTAGTGTATAGGCAATGAGGAATTACCTATCTGGAAAGGTAAAAAATGGTAAGGGATATTTAATTCTTATCTGACCTTGTTAATACTATGGGCTCTATTTCCTGTATATTTCTACCATCTGAATATCCTTAAATAATTTGGAAACTATTTTAGAGCTTACTGAGATTTTCAAGGAAAAAATACTGATTTATTAGTGGGGACTGAATACTTGCAGGCATGTTTAAAAAATGACAATTGGCAAAGAAAAAATACAAGATTTTACTGAAGAAACCGATTTGACGGATCCTGAATATTACATTAATCGGGAATTAAGTCTGCTGGAATTTAATAGTCGAGTTCTGGCGCAGGCAAAAAATGACAAAGTACCGCTACTTGAACGCCTGAATTACCTGTGTATTTCCTGCTCCAATATGGATGAGTTTTATGAGGTTCGTGTGGCCAGCGTCATACAAATGGCTGAAATGGAACCGGGTGCGCTTGGGCCGGACGGATTAACGCCACATGAGCAACTGGAAAAAATTGCAGTCAACGCACATAAATTGGTTGATGAGCAGTACCATGTGTTGAATGAAATACTGATTCCGCAATTACAACAGGAAAATATCCATTTTGTTCGTCGAAATCATTGGACAGATAGGCAAAAAGCGTGGCTGGAGCAGTATTTTAATGAAGAATTGCTGCCTATTTTGACGCCAATCGGTTTGGATTCAGCGCATCCGTTTCCACGTATTCTGAACAAAAGTTTAAATTTTATTGTCTCGCTGACCGGTAAGGATGCTTTTGGTAGAAACA
>CAYYSO010000075.1:0-12262 GCA_964474415.1 uncultured Methylomarinum sp.
GGCCACTGTTTTCCCCGTTGATTACCGTAGTCAATGTTTTTAAAATAGCTGTATCTGCAGGATTTTCTGTCACAGCTATCCGTTTAAAGCCAAGCTGTTCTGCTTTCTGCCTGATTCTATGACTGATCACCACCAAAGGCACAAATAACAACAAAGCGGCAGATTGCTCATCCAGCATTTGCAGCAAGTTCTGCAAAGCTTCGCAGCTGGTTATTGTCACTGCAGCCAGATGATTCTGTTTCAGCATACCGGCCAGAACATTATTGTTTGTTTCCGGCTTTACTCTTTTATAAATTTCCAGATATTCAACCCGCGCGCCCCGGTAACGTAATGTTTCCGCCAGCTTTTCCCGCCCTCCCTGACCGCGAACAATTAAACACCTTAACCCTTGCATATCTTGCAAAACCGGCATTTCCAGCAAGGCTTCGCTATTAAACCCCTGATCCGGCAATAAATCGACTGTCAATCCAAGCTTTTGCAGCGCTTTTGCAGTCGCCTTACCAACAGCGGCAATATGCGAAAGTCGAAATGGATCTATTTTGCCACTGTTTGCCTTGACTGCATAGTCTACCGCATTAACACTCACAAAAATCAGCCAATGATAATTCTCCAGCATCGCCAGTTTCCGGCCAATCTCGTCATTGACTGTAAGCGCTTCAATTTCCAGCGTTGGAAACTGTACGGCATAGCCGTGCTGTTGTGTAATTAAATCACATAATTGCCGTGCCTGATGTCGCGGTCGGGTTACCAGAATCCGGGCGCCTTTAAAATTTGTTTTCAAAGAAGCCAGTTCCTGTTTTACGTCACCCATCATAAATCAATTTAATGGTTTTCATACACAGCTTGCAAAATCTTATCAGCACCCTGCCTTAATAAATCATTCGCAATACTCATTCCAATTTGTTCAGCATATTCCAGCTCACCTCGCTGTTCGGCGCGATACAGCAAGCTTCCATCAGGGCTGCCTACCAAACCGCGCATATGTAAATATCCAGCTCTGATTTCTGCAAATCCGGCTATCGGCACCTGACAACCGCCGCTAAGCCTTGCATTCATGGCTCGTTCCGCACGCAAACGAATACTGGTTTCTTCATCATGCAAAACCTGCAAATAAGTATTGATTTCAACATCATTGGAACGACACTCAATCCCAATCGCACCCTGCCCGATGGCCGGCAAGCTGTCAGTGGGATCAAGTGCTTTAGTGATTCGGTCAGCCAGCCCCAGGCGCTTTAATCCGGCCGAGGCCAGAATGATAGCATCATATTTACCAGCATCCAGTTTGGCCAACCGGGTATTCACATTGCCTCTTAAATTAACAATTTCAGCATCTGGGAAACGCGCCTTAATCTGACACTGCCGGCGTAAACTGCAGGTGCCAATTTTGGCATGGGCCGGCAAATCGGTTAAAGACGAAAACCGGTTAGAGACAAAGGCATCAGTCGGATCTTCCCGTTCCAGAATTACCGCCAGATGTAAACCTTGCGGAAATTCAACCGGCACATCTTTCATTGAATGCACGGCAATATCCGCTGTTCCTTCCAGCATCCCCTGTTCCAGTTCTTTCACAAACAGCCCCTTCCCCCCCACTTTAGCCAGCGGCGAATCCACAATCTTATCGCCGCGCGTCACCATTCGGACTAACTCTGCCCTTAGTTCCGGAAACGCCTTCTCCAGACGAGTCGCAACATGCTCAGCCTGCCATAATGCCAAAGGACTTTTTCTTGTTGCAATACGAATTATTTTTTCCGCCAAAATCGATCCTGAAAAATTATTAAAAAGGTATTATTGTAAGCTTATTTGCATTGAAAATCCTTCGCAAATTTATTATCAGAATGGATCAGGAAAAACGGATGAACCTTGCAAGCAAGAAAAACAACCTGAGGCCAACGGTTTTAGTCGACAGCAAGTCATCGCCATTAGCGCTATTTTAAGATCACCTTCCGGGTAATTATAGCCACAGCAAGTTCTTTAGAAATGGGCTGATAAGAAATGCTTATGCATTCAAGATATGAAGTGAAGGACAAGATTTTCCAATATAACTCTCCGTCCAAGAGTACAAAGACTGAGTACTGAAATTCATGAGCGGAGAGTATAACTACGTTGAGTCTTGTGTAGCCAGTAAGCCGAACTCAACTATAGAAAACAGTGAGTTCGGTATAGGTAGTCATAAATAGATTAGCGATGCAATCTACCTTAGAAGTTGTGGTATTTATCTTTAACTTTTTTGAAACGCTCAACCGCTTCAATCATGAATTTTTCTGCTACTTCAATGTTACCTTTTTTATAGGCTGAACGAGCTTTCATTACTCTATTAAGTGCTCTATCGCGATCAGCTAAAACAACGCTGCTTTCAATTGTTTTAGCGGTTTGTTTGGTTTTTTTAAACAACGCCATAGTCTCTTTTTTATCAGTACCGTTTTGCACTGCCGCTAAAGCGGTTTCTGCAGCTGTAATTGTATCAACAAGTGATGCGGCAACTTCTTCTTGTGTTTGGTTTGCTATTTTACCCGCTGGTTTTGCGATTGCAGAGGGGACGGCTGCGAGCATTGCAGAGCTAACAAATAAAGCTAATACTAATTTTTTCAATGAACTCATTAGAAGTTTTACCTTGTGTAAATGGTTATTATTGGTTTGTGCAACATAAAATATAGCACATGAAAGTGAATCATAGCATAGAGAGTGATAAAACATCTTAAAAAATAATGACTTATATTTTGTATGGTTATTAGCTTAGATATAACTTTTTCTTTGGTTTTGATAAAGAATTAAAGAAACAAGGGCGCGTCTTTAATGGATAACTTTATCACCGGCTTTTTTCTTGCATATCAAAGAGTAAGGAATGGGATTCCGGCAATCAACCCACTTTTATTCAGCCTTCAAACCTTTTCTATTTGTTCTCTTCAACCACCATTGGGCAACATATCCTCTAGGCATATAAAGACCGTTCTGAATATAAAACAACTTATATTCGCTGTTAATCGTTGCGTTAAATAACCGATGCGCCAGCAAAGTACCACAGAACAACAACTGATCCCCTGCTTTTATCTCATAGCTATCCTTGGGAAGAATATACTCCTGCTCTCCAGATTTGATCACAAACACCAGCATATCGAGTTTTTTCTTTCTGTCGCGAGGATCAGCTAACAAATCTCCCAGACAAACCTTTTTTCCATCATCCAGCCATTTCATTACAGCGCTGCTTTTTTCCCAATTAAACTCCACGGAAATCAAGTGAGGCGTTTTATTGCCGATTTTAGCACGCAGATCATTAATCACCTCCTCCATCTCCTCCATTCTTCCCGGTGTGTTTTCCAACAAATATCGGAAAAAGGTTTTCAATAATGGTGCGATTAACAAAAACAGAATCTTACGCGCCGTCACTAAAGATGGTTGCATAATCATGTCAACCTTGGAAGCATTAAAAGCAACCGCATTGTGGTGACGATTCTGCCTAACAATGGTAAACAATTTGCGGTTGAAATAACGGGCATTCAACAAAATTCCGAGGTTATGCCCATCGTCATCAGTGCCGGCAAGAATACCCGCCGCATTTTCGATCCCGGCTTTAGCCAATGTTTTAGCCGTAGTTCTACCTACTATATATCGCTCAATATGCTCTTCTTCTTTTGAGTCATGCGGATCAATTACAGCAGTTCTAATGCCATATTTGGTAAGCACTCGATTAACCTCATGCCCCATCCGGCCATATCCGCAAATAACCCAGGTACCTAACGGAGGATTCAGGTAACGAACCAAACTGGCTTCACGATCTCTCACCAGCCAGTTATTAAAAGCATAAAACCCTGGATTGCGCATCGCTGCCGCCAGCACTTTGGCGAAGGTTTTAAAGGGATCAACAATATGAACTTCGCCACCCAGTGTCGCCAGCGTTTCTTCAAATACTTCAACCTTAGACATGGTGATAATGCCTACAGCGGGATTAAGGGAACGAGCCAATGCCGAAATTTTTAAATTAACCTCCTCATTATTAGTAATTGCTACCACAAATTTACAGTTTTTTCTTCTGACACCCGCCTCCAGCAAATGCTTGGGCACACTGGCATCAGCACATAAACCCGGCATTGCTACAGTATAATTACGAAGCTGCAGCGCCTTAATACGTTCCTCACTGGAGTCAATAATCACCGCCGGCAAACCATAATCGCTTAGCCCCCGGGTCAGAACACTTCCGGTATCTCCAAAACCACAAATAATAAAATAAGATCCCGATATTTTGCTTACTCTTTTTGAAAATTTCCATTCAGCCAAAGCTCTGACGAAAAACGGATTCTGCATCAAATGAATAATACTACCAATGGCATATAGCCAGGTAATTACACTGACATAAAGACAGGCTATTGCCCAAAAACGCTGGGCATTACTGAATTCTATAGGAATCTCACCAAAACCTGTCGTCGTCGCCGTATAAGTCATAAAGTAAAATGCATGAAAAATGCTCATGTATTGAACTTCGCCATCAATACTTATTCCGGGAATAAATACCATTCCTAATATGGAAATAGAATAGACGACAATCAGCGCTATTATCGGTGCGCGCATTTCGCGCATGACGATAAATGAAACGCGACTTATATCTACTGATTCAGCCATGATTTATTTAGGTTATATGGAAGTTCACCGCTACTATAAGCGAGACATTAATGTTTCAGTTACCAGAATAATGGTCGAAATAATATTTGCCAACAAGGCGCCACCGGTAAGCGAAACAATGCTGGACATAACTTCAGGAGTCAATCCTGTTTCTGTAATATGCACAACCACCGTCCAGTAAGTTGCCGCAGCGACCAGTTGCAAATCTGCAACGAGACTGGTTGCCAACAGCAACGCTCCGGTTTGAGAACGATCCCCAAACTTTAAAATGGTGGCAATAAAATTTACGATAATAACCGCAAACAACTCAAAAACATCGTGATGAGCTGGATTATCCAACTCCCCTAAAAAAAAACCAAAATTCAATGTCAGAGCAAAAACCACAAAAAAACCAAAAACGACCTTCTCAAAATTCATTACACATTTTCTCCGGACAATAATTTATTTTAAAAACGGTAAGATCTAAATCACGACTGTGAAGTAACAAATATATAAACTATGCAATTTTTCTGGTGTTCACAATTCACATCCGCTATCTGAACAGCTACTGAAGTACACAGAATAGTTACTTGACCCTGAATCTATCCTGAAATTACGGATCAGGTTGAAATATCTAAATACTATTTTAACCAAAATAACGCATCCATTTTTGATTAAAACAAAAATATAATGTAACAGGGCATATACATCCCTGTTACATTAGCAGAAGTTACTCTTAAAAAAATAAATATCAAAAAACAGTGGCATCAATATATTATTTATTGCTAATATTCTATTTTTTACTTTTAGGAGATTTCCATGTCCGTTACCGCTATGGATCTTGTGGCTGCCGCTAAACAAAACATTACAGAAATTTCTGTGGATACTGCAAAAAACAGCCTGCCAAATAAGCTCATTCTTGACGTCAGAGAACCTGCAGAATTTACTGCCGGAGCTTTGCCTGGTGCCATCAATATTCCCAGAGGCGTATTGGAATTTAAAATCACTACATACCCTGAATTTCAAGATAAACAGGATGAAGACATCATTGTCTATTGCCAAAGTGGGGGTCGTTCAGCGCTGGCAACAGCAACACTTAAACAACTGGGCTACAGTAAAGCTGTCAGTATGGCCGACGGCTTTAAAGCCTGGATCGATAATGGTTATGACATTGCCTGAAGCGGATTCTATCAGAATTGACAAATGGTTGTGGACTGCGCGTTTTTTCAAAACGCGCAAGCTCGCCGCTGAAGCTGTTTCAGGCGGTAAAGTCCATGTTAACGGACAGCGTTGTAAACCATCCAAAGACGTAAAAACCGGTACCCAATTGACAATTTCCAAAGAGCAGTATAACTGGAACATTACCATAAAGGGCATCAACAAACATCGCCGTCCAGCCAGTGAAGCCGTTCTGCTTTACGAAGAAGATACAGAAAGTATTGCTAAACGAAAAGAACAGATTGCACAACACAAACAACAGCAGACGCTTATGAATCACTCAGAACGGGAAAGAAAACCCAACAAGAAACAACGCCGGCAAATTCATCGTTTTAAACAAGTTTAATTCTATTTTGCCTAATATGTAAAGTAGACTCATGCGTCTACTTTACTGCCTCAATTACGCCAATCCCCTCGTTTTTGTCCACCCCTTGCTATCATAAAGAATTATTACGAAATTTCTTACAAATCAATCTACAACGAATACTCCCTGTTTTTTTACTTTACAAGCAGTCATTTTTTCTTACAATATATCTACGGCCTACACCCCGCCCAATGCAGTGATTTTGCTGCTCAAACAACCTTCCGGATCGAATTGAGGGTAAGGAACCGATTGTATGCCGAAAAAAATTCTAGTCATTGATGACGATATAACTCACACGGCAAAACTGGCCCAAACTTTAAAAAACAGTGCCTATTCCGTCAGTTTTAGCAATACGAAGGAGCCACTTTACCAACAACTTGATCTTGAAAAACCGGATCTTGTTGTGTTGGACATCATCACCCCCCATACCCCCGATCTCAGCAAATACCTGAACTACCATACAGTTCCATTCATTTTTACCTGTAGCGGCGATGGAAATGTCCATATCAAAAAAGCCTATAAACAAGGCGCATCAAATTTACTGCTTAAACCAATTAATGCTCAACAACTCATAATAGAGATTGAAACTGCATTACATTGGCACTGGGAAAAACAACAACTGAACCGACGTAAGGAAAATATTGATAAAACAATTAAAAACAATCGCAAAATAAGCGTTGCTATCGGTATAGTAATGGAACGTTATCAAATTAAAGGCCCGGATGCCTTTGAAATCCTGCGTAGCTCTGCGCGCAACAAACAACACAGGATTTTAGATATTGCAGAAAAAATTATCGATGCTCATGAAAAGCCGCTACACAATATTTATTCAGAAAAACAAACTTATCAAAATGACACCCCAAAAAACAGTCAGATGAATCTGGAACATTTTTTAGATGACATACGGGTACTGATTGACTGAAGCAAAAAGATACAAAAACTGATAATCTGCATCAAATCAAACGGAAAAGCTTTCTCCACAGCCACAGGTGCCTGTTACATTAGGGTTATTAAATTTAAAAGCCTCATTGATACCTTCCTTGGCATAATCTAGCTCTATACCATCCAGTATTTCCAAATCGCTGTTCTTCACAATCACTTTAACGCCAAACCGCTCAAATACAGACTCATCCTCTGCCAATTGATCTGCGTAATCCAAAACATAGGCAAAGCCGGAACAACCGGATTGTTTTACCCCAAGTTTAAGCCCCAGTCCTGAACCACGTTTTTGTAACTGTTGTTGAATCTGCTTTGCAGCATTTTCTGTTAATGTAATAGCCATAATATTTTTGTCAACTTTCTACTGTTTTAACAGGTTTTTTAAAACCAAAATAAATTCATCAACATCCTGTATTGAACTGGATTTTCCTAAACTAATTCGAATAGCGCCCTTTGCCAGACCCGGCTCAACTCCCATTGCCGCCAATACCGGACTAACAAGCCCACCACCAGACGAACAGGCCGAACCGCTGGATACCGCGATATTGTTTTTATCCAGCTGCATTAACAACATTTCCCCATCAACAGCATCTATTGCCATCTGCACGGTATTGGGCAATCTTTCTACATCCCGTGCAAAAACCACTAGGCCGGAAATTTTTAGCAACTCTTTTTCAAGATATTGCTTTAATTCAAACAGTTTCTGCTGCCGCTGTATCATTTCAGTTTTAGCAAGCTCTGCAGCCTTACCAAAACCAACAATAGCCGCAACATTTTCTGTACCAGCCCGAAAACCATTTTCCTGCCCCCCACCCAGCAACTGTGGCCGTACATCAAAACCTTTCTCAACTACTAAAGCTCCACAACCTTTGGGACCATAAATCTTATGACTGGATAATGACATTAATTGCACACCAAGTTCAGAAAAAGTAAACGGTATTTTCCCTAATGCCTGCACAGCATCGGTATGAAAAACAACACCTCGTTGCTTCAATAGCCGGACAAACCGAGTGATATCCTGAATAACTCCGGTTTCATTATTAGCCAGCATTATTGACACAAAGTCATTTTTTTTCAACTCAAGCGACTTTACTACCGCAGATGCAACTAAACCATTTTCATCAACATCAAGTACAGTCAATTGTTTAAAATCTGCTTGTTTAGCGACAACGGGCTCAATAATGGAGGGATGCTCAATAGCTGAAACCGCAACAACAGATTCAGCAGAAGGAATATGAGCCAAAGCCAGATTATTGGCTTCAGTTCCACCGCTGGTAAAAATAATTTGTGCCGGATGCACCTCTATTAAAGCGGCCAACTGTTCTCTGGCCGTTTCGATAGCGCTGCGCGAAATCCTGCCAATTCGATATAAACTGGAAGGATTACCGTAAAAATTCTGCAGATAAGGCAACATTGCCTCTAACACCCTTTCATCAATGGGTGTTGTTGCATTATGATCAAAATAGATCATTTAACTTTAACCCTCCATTGATCGCTGAGTACCGACATTCATATAGGTAAATACAGATTATGCAGGAATAATAATCTGTCTTTCATAAAAATTGTCGTTTCATGATCACACTAAGGAACATGCACGAAATAACTTCGACAACTCACTTGCCTTTTTGTTTATATTCGGTGTTGCTGCTACGGTTACATAGCTTGCTATGCGCCCTTCGCCGCGCCTCGGCAACCGCTCCATGCGTTGCCCCACCTCCTGCATCCATGCGGTCGTTGAAGACAAACAAAAATCCGGCGCCAGTTACCGAACTTATTCCGTGCACATTCTTAAGCTGAAATTTTTTCCTGCATACCTTGAATTTCAATGACTTTTTCAAGTTCCTGATCTTGTCTGCTGGCAACATCAGAAACCATTTCTCTTTCCAGTAATGAGCCAAGGCTTATCCCGCTTAAATATTCGCGAATTTGTTCACTCAACCCCATCCACAAATCATGCGTCAGACAAGGTTGATTATTTTGGCAATTTCCTTTGCCGCCACACTTAGTTGAGTCGACCTGCTCATCAACAGCAACAATAATATCTGCAATATTAATATCAGCAGCATCCCGGCTCAATTTATAACCGCCGCCAGGGCCTCTGACACCTTTTACCATGCCGGCTTTTCGTAATCGGGCAAATAACTGCTCCAGATAAGATAAAGAAATGGTTTGTCTTGTTGCGATATCAGTTAAGGTAACCGGTCTGGTTTGACTATGAAACGCCAAATCCAACATTGCCGTAACTGCATACCGACCTTTTGTCGTAAGTCGCACTGTTAACCCTTATAAACCTATTGAAAGTAAGGATACTATAATAAAACCTAGTAAATTGGTCAACTATTATCCGATAACACCCCCTCTTCCTCTTTCGTTCCTTATTTATTATCCTTTATCTCACAATCATTTAATTCCGAAATAGGCTGTTCCTTATATTCTATTCCTGCCTCGTTCAGCACTTTCTTCATGCCTTCCAACTGTTTATCCATTTGATGAATATGATCCAGCATATGATTGATGGCATAGGCAACCGGATCAGGCATATCCGCAGTTGCACCATAGGCATCAAATCCCATTTTCTGCGCAATGGCATCCCGGTTAGCTGTTTTCTTCTTGTTTTTTGAATCAATGATATGTGCAGGAATACCGACCACTGTCGCACCGGCCGGAACAGGCTTTACCACGACCGAATTTGAACCGACTCTGGCTCCCTCACCAATTTCGATTGGCCCCAATACTTTTGCACCCGCTCCGATAACAACACCATTACATAATGTAGGATGACGTTTGCCTTTATTCCAGGAAGTCCCGCCCAGAGTCACGCCATGATACAGCGTACAATCATCGCCGATAATAGCAGTTTCTCCGATCACCACGCCCATGCCATGATCAATAAAGAAACGGCGACCAATAGTTGCTCCCGGATGAATTTCAATCCCGGTCAGCCATCTGCCGATATGTGAACTAAAACGCCCCAGCCAACGAAAACCGCGCACCCAGAAAAAGTGGCTCAGTCGATGAATAAGCATGGCATGAAAACCGGGATAAGCCGTTATTACTTCATAAACAGTCTGTGCAGCCGGGTCGCGATCAAAAACACAGCTAATTTCTTCTTTAATTCGATTAAACATATACACTACCGTTTATTATGGTTCTGTGAAAACCGGAGTATTCCTCTAAGTATATCCAGCTCTTTGGCATCCAATTGAGCACGGTTAAAAATACGCCGCAAACGGCGCATAATCGATTGTGACTTATCGACATGCAAAAAACCGATATCATCCATCGTTTGATATAAATGTTGATAGAATGACTCCATTTGTTCAGTTGTCGCCAATGGTTCTTTTCCTTTATCCCCAACTTGACTGTCTTGACGATAACCCGATGCGACAAATAACTCATAACAAACCACTTGCACAGCTGCCGCAACATTTAACGAACTAAATTCAGAGTTACAGGGGATTCTCAGCAAATACTGACAACAATCCAGCTCATGATTTTTCAATCCAGAATTTTCACGACCAAAAACAATAGCAACCCGGGTACTTTCATTATCCATACCTACAAATTTTTCCGCACATTCCCTGACAGTCAATTCCGGCCAGCTGATGGTTCTATCACGCGCACTGGCTCCGATAACGATATGACAATCTGCTATTGCCTCATTCAGAGTATCACACACGATAAGATTGCTTAATATATCACTGGCTCCGGCAGCGCGCGCAGTGGCATCAGCACTGGGAAAAACCCTGGGCGCAACCAGATATAGATTATTCATCTTCATATTTTTCATCGCCCGCGCTACGGCACCAATATTGCCGGGGTGCGATGTTTCGACCAGTATAATTCTGAAATTTGACAGCAACGAATCATCCCGTAAATCAAAAAACCAATAATTCTAACAAAAGATTTGCTATGCTATAGGGTTTTCTGTGGTCTATAAGATTAACTCATGCACCCAATGCTTAATATTGCCGTCCGTGCAGCAAGAAATGCCGGCGACCTGATTCTACGTTCAAGTGAAAATGTCGGTCAACTGACCATCAATCAAAAAAGCCGGCATGATTTTGTTTCGGAAGTGGATTACAAAGCTGAGCAGGAAATTATTAACAGTATTCACAATGCATACCCAAACCACGCCATCCTTGCTGAAGAAAGCGGGGAACATCTAGGCAATGAATATTTATGGGTAATAGACCCATTAGACGGCACCACCAATTTTTTACACGGTTTTCCGCAATATGCCGTTTCCATTGCCTTAAAAGTCAAAGGAAAAATTGAACTGGGAGTCATCTATGATCCCACCAGAGATGAATTATTCACTGCTGAACGCGGCGGCGGCGCCATGTTAAATAACCGTCGAATCCGGGTTGCCAAACAAACAAGTCTGCAAGGCGCCTTATTAGGCACCGGTTTCCCATTTAAAACAGACGAATATCTGGATACTTATTTGTCCATGTTCCGCCCCTTATGCGTTGAAACTTCCGGCATTAGAAGAGCTGGCGCCGCTGCTTTGGATCTGGCTTATGTTGCCTGCGGCCGACTGGACGGATTCTGGGAAATAGGTTTACAGGAGTGGGATATGGCCGCCGGTATTCTATTAATTCAGGAAGCGGGCGGTGTCGTGACCGATTTTTCATTCAACGATAAATACCTGCAATCCGGCAATGTACTGACCGGCAACCCCAAAATGCATCAGTTAATGTATCAGGCTATTGAAGCGCATGTACCGGAAAAATTGAAATAGGTCTGAAAGACTCGAAACTGTTTAAATAAAGTAAAAAGATATCTACTTACCCCCATATATGGACTCCCCATTTATTGCAAGCCAAGTTTTCAATGATTGAACGTCACCAACAGAGATCAAGATTGCAGCCATATATTCGTTCTCTTAACTGAGGTTTTAATACCCCAGGACTATATTTTCGATCGATGGAGGAGTTCGCACGATAGGTTGCAATGAGGAACGGATTGAAAAATCAAAAGCTTGAGTATTGCAGCTCCTGCCGTCACTGCAACCGGCGCGCCACCCTCTCCCAGTTGTTTGCTTTGCAAAAAATCAATAAAATTTTGTTGCTTTCAAAAAATACAAAATGCAATTAGAGTAGAAGGCTGCGTAACCAATTGAAATAACAATAGATTACACAGCCT
>CAYYSO010000076.1:0-12228 GCA_964474415.1 uncultured Methylomarinum sp.
TCAAATTGTTGACTCTTTCAACTTCTCAGAAGCTACCAGAGGAAAATATGCGGTAATTATTTTCTATCCACTGGACTTCACATTTGTTTGCCCAAGTGAGTTAATTGCTTTGGATCACCGTATCGATGAATTCAAAAGCCGCGGTGTTGAAGTAATTACTGTCTCTATTGATTCGCATTTCACTCACAATGCATGGCGCAACACCCCCATTAACGAAGGCGGCATCGGTCCGGTTCGCTATACAATGGCAGCTGACATTGCTCACACTATCTGTAAAGACTATGACGTTGAAGCACAGGCTCCTGCAGTCGCTTTCCGTGGTAGTTTTCTAATTGACCAAAATGGTATGGTTCGCCATCAAGTTGTTAATGATCTGCCTTTAGGTCGTAATATGGATGAATTACTACGTATGGTTGATGCTCTGCAATTCCACGAAGAACATGGTGAAGTTTGCCCTGCAGGCTGGAACAAAGGTGAATCCGGGATGGATGCCAGCCCGGAAGGTGTGGCAAAATATCTGGATCAAAACGCAGACAAACTGTAAAACAACTGATTGTCAGCTATAAGGCACATTGTGGATGCAATGTGCCTTTTTTATGCTTACAAACCTATTCCGCAACACTGCTAATCAATTTCTTTCTAATAAAAAATACTGCGGCAACAGCGCAAATAACCGGTATCTGGGTAACAAAAAAAACTACGACAGAACTTTTCGCGAACATTCCGGTTAATGAAGACAAAATCAATTTATTAGCCAGCCACCAACTAATCCAGTAACCTATCAACCCAATTATTGCCCATTTGACAGCAGGCTCTCCCAGTTTTTTTCCCGTCAAATAAAACCACACTAAAACTAAAATTCCGGTAAATTTAGCTAATAACAACATAGTCGCACCTTTTCAGAATAATCAAATAATATACATTTATTGATTTCGATATGATTCAGTTTAGAATCAGTATCATAATCATTGCCAATGAACGCGTAATCATATTCCAAATTATTGACTATTACATCTTTTTCACAATACGGAGATTAAAATGGGTAAGTTGCTTAAGGTTTTTCTGACGGTTATTTCCGCCTTTGTTTTATTAATTATGATAGCCGCAGTCGCTCTGCCTTTTTTTATTAATCCCAACGATTTTAAGCCGCAAATTCAAACGCTTGTCAAAAATAATACCGGCCGCGAACTTGGCATAGACGGCGACCTGGGATTATCTGTTTTTCCTTGGCTGGGTATATCTACCGGAAAACTGATTCTGAGTAATGCGCCAGGTTTTGCCGATAAGCCTTTCGCAGAAATTGATGAAAGCAATATCAAGGTAAAATTACTTCCGCTACTCTCCAAAAAAGTGGAGGTAAGCCGAATCGTACTGAAAGGTCTTGTTCTCAATCTGGCTAAAAGCAAACAGGGTATTAGTAACTGGGATGATTTGAGTTCAGCAAAAGAAGAAAAAATGCCGCCTGAAGAAAAACCTGCAGGAACTGGCTCAGACTCCGGCAATGCACTGGCAGCGCTGGCAATCGGCGGTGTTTCCGTTGAAAATGCCAATATTGTCTGGGATGATCAACAAGCCGGCAAACATACTGAAATTAAAAATTTCAACCTGCACACAGACGAACTGAAATTCAATGAACCGGTTGATATTGACATGTCACTGATGCTAATCAATAAAACCCCGCAATTAACCGAGTCTATTGATTTTTCCACCAGTCTGACCATAAATGAAAGCATGAATAACTTTCAACTTAAAAAACTACAACTTAAAAGCGACACCCGTGGTAATGAAATCCCCGGAAAAAGTCTGAAAGCCACGCTATCGTCCGACATTGCTATTGACCTGAATAAACAAACTGCGGATATTTCCGGATTTAAAATCATTAGTGATGGACTGGTATTGACTGCTGATATTAAAGGAACCGGAATTAAAGATAAGCCTTCTTTTCAAGGCCCTGTCAACCTGGCAGAATTTAATCTGGCCAAATTGTTGAAACAGATGGCTATCAGTATTCCTGATATGCAGGATAAAAATGCTTTAAGCAGTCTCGCTGTTAATTTCAATTTACAGGCGACAGACAATTCTGCCGCGCTACAAAACCTGGTTGTTAAGCTGGATGACACCACTATCGAGGGTAGCGGCAGCATCAATAATTTTTCCACGCCGGCCATACGTTTTAACCTTAATGTCGATGACATTGATATTGACCGTTATTTAACGCCGCTAAAACAAGGTAAATCATCCAAACCTGCTGTGACCTCACCTGCCGCCGCCGCGGCTGCCGGTGCGTCGCTGTTTCCTGTTGAAACTCTTAGAAAACTGAATGCCAAGGGAGAACTGCAGATCGGTAAACTGAAAGTCAGCAATATGAAAATGCAGGGACTGACTCTGAAGCTGGATGCCAAAAACGGCCTGGTAAAAACTCAACAGGCGGTTAAACAACTATACCAAGGCGCCTATTCCGGCAAAACCAGTATCAATGTAAAAGGTAAATACCCCGCCATTAGCTTAAATGAAAGACTGAGCAATGTTCAGGTCGAACCCTTATTAAAAGACTTGCAGGGCGGTGATGTTAAAATGACCGGTACTGTCACTGCCAGCGCAAATCTACAGGGCTACGGTAACAGCACAAAGGCTATCAAATCCTCTCTGAACGGCAATCTTGGTTTTCAATTTAAAGATGGTGTCATTAGGGGTTTTAATCTCCAAAAGATGATTGATAACACCAAGGCATTAATTAAAGGATCGCCACTACCGACTGAAAATAAAAATGACCAGACTGTATTTTCTGAAATTAGCGGAACTGCAAAAATCACCAAAGGCCTGGTCAAAAATGATGATCTTAAAGCCATTTCCTCAAGATTACTGGTTAATGGCAGCGGCACTGCAAACCTTGCCAATGATCAACTGGATTACAAAATCCACGGCAAACTGATTAAAAAAGCCACTGCCGACCAGCCTGAGAAGATTAAAGGAATTCCTCTGATTGTCAAGATAGACGGAAGCTTTGCCAAACCGTCCTATACACTGGATATTCCAACCATGTTGCTGGAAAAAAACAAAGATAAAATTAACCGGGAAAAGAATAAATTGTTACAGAAACTGGATAAAAAACTTGGCCCCGGAGCCAGTGATTTACTCAAAAGTTTTTTTTAGCGCAAAAAAATATTTTCCTCACTACATTGTTTCTGTCATTAAGAAACAATGAGTTTGATGCCCCCCCCCCCGTAGGTCATTGCCTTTAAGTTAAGCATATGCGGGTCGGGTATAGGTGCGAATTCATTCGCACTGTGCGGATAAATTCGTACCTACAGCCAATGCTAAATTTAACAAAAAGGCTTAATTTAATAATTTTAACGCTCCAGTATGGGAGAAACCTTCCTCAGCCAAGGTACAAAGTATACCGCTAATGTCACCCACACTATTCCAACAAAAAATACTCACCTGGTTCGATCTTCATGGCCGTAAAGACCTGCCCTGGCAAAAGGATATTAACCCTTATCGGGTGTGGGTATCTGAGATCATGCTGCAACAAACTCAGGTCGCGACCGTTATTCCCTACTTCCTCAGATTTACAGCCAGTTTTGCGGATGTTGCCAGTCTGGCACAGGCTCCACTCGATGAAGTATTACAGCATTGGTCCGGTCTGGGATATTACGCCAGAGCCAGGAATTTACATCGCTCAGCACAAATCATACACGCCAATGATGACCGCTTTCCAGACACCCTTGATACGCTAATCGAGTTGCCCGGCATAGGTCGTTCAACTGCCGGAGCTATATTAAGCATCGCCTACCATCAAAGCCATCCCATTCTTGATGGCAATGTCAAACGTGTACTAAGCCGTTTTCACGGCATAAACGGCTGGACGGGGGATACTAAAATCAGCAAGGAACTGTGGAAACTAAGCAGCCAATTGACGCCGGCATACCGCAGCGCTGATTACACCCAGGCGATGATGGATATGGGTGCAACACTTTGTACTCGCCGCCAGCCAAGGTGCACAGAATGCCCTGTAAATGCTAACTGTTATGCTTACCGGGAAAATAAAACCGCTGAACTACCCACACCTAAAATGCGTAAAAAAATCCCGATTAAACAGGCTTTTTTGCTGTTACTGCAAAATAACCGGAAACAGATTTTATTACAAAAAAGGCCCCCCACTGGAATCTGGGGCGGATTATGGAGCCTGCCTGAATTCGATAACCTTGAGGCCCTGCAACAATGGTGTCTTGAGAAAAATTATAAGGCAAAAAACGCACAAACATTGTCCTCCAGGCGGCATACATTTTCACATTACCACCTTGATTACACACCCGTCATTGTGCAAAGCAATAACCCTGAAAATTTTGTGATGGAAGCAAATCAATCAGTCTGGTATAAAACCAATCAAATTGATTCATTAGGCTTACCTGCGCCAATTAAACGATTATTGCAGGAACAATATACAGAGGAAAATTATGACCCGAATGGTTAAATGCGCAAAACTTGGAATTGAAGCAGAAGGCTTGGAACAACCTCCATTTCCAGGACCTAAAGGCGAGTATATTTTTGAAAATATCTCAAAACAGGCCTGGCAGGAATGGCTAAACATGCAAACAATGATTATTAACGAACAACGCCTAGCCAGTTTTGATCCCGAAGCGAAAAAAATTCTGGAACAGCAAAGAGAAAAATTCCTGTTTTCCGGCGGTTTTGAAACGCCTGAGGGCTATGTACCGCAAAAGGAAGAATAAAGACACCGAATTTATTGTCAGGTTAATGCCACAAGAGCGCGCCCTATAGGTGAGGTGCGCTTGTGCCACCCCCCCCCCCAAAAAAAAACCGGCCTGCAAAATTTAACGCTTCATCGAGGCAAAAAACTCTGCATTGGTTTTAAAGTCTTTCAATTTACCCAGTAAAAATTCTGATGCAGCCATTTCGTCCATAGGCTGAAGAATTTTACGCAGAATCCAGGTTTTTTGTAATTCTTCCGGGTCAACCAGGTATTCTTCACGGCGAGTACCGGAGCGATTAATATTAATAGCGGGATAGATACGCTTTTCAGCAATCTTGCGCTCCAGATGCAATTCCATGTTACCGGTACCCTTAAATTCTTCAAAGATAACTTCATCCATCCGTGAACCTGTTTCAACCAGCGCCGTGGCTATAATAGTCAGACTACCGCCTTCTTCGATATTTCTTGCGGCGCCAAAAAAACGTTTCGGCTTTTCCAGAGCGTTAGCATCCACGCCCCCCGACAACAGTTTACCTGAAGACGGAGCCACCATATTATACGCTCTAGCCAGTCGGGTAACAGAATCTAACAAAATAACCACATCGTGTTTATGCTCGACTAGCCGCCGGGCTTTCTCGATGACCATATCGGCCACCTGAACATGACGGGTAGCCGGTTCATCAAATGTACTGGAAACCACCTCTCCACGAACACAACGCTCCATCTCGGTCACTTCTTCCGGACGCTCGTCAATCAACAACACAATCAGGTAACATTCCGGATTATTTTCCGCTATCGCATGGGCAATATTTTGCATAATCATGGTCTTACCTGCCTTAGGCGGCGATACTATCAGCCCCCTCTGACCTTTACCTATGGGAGCGATTAAGTCAATAATTCTACCGGTTAAATCCTCACTGGTACCATTACCCTGCTCCAATCTGAAGCGCTTATTAGCAAATAATGGTGTAAGATTGGAAAAAAGGATTTTATGTTTTGCATGCTCAGGGGCTTCATAGTTGATACTTTCAACTTTCAGCATGGCGAAATAACGTTCGCTATCTTTTGGCGGTCTTATTTTACCGCTGATGGTATCACCAGTACGTAAACTAAAGCGCCTTATCTGACTGGGCGAAACATATATATCATCAGGACCCGCCAAATAGGAGCAACCCGGTGTCCGTAAAAAACCAAAACCATCCTGCAGTATTTCCAATACCCCGTCGCCATATATATCTTCTCCGCTTTTTGCCTGCTTTTTCAGGATGGAAAAAATTAACTCCTGTTTTCGCGCTCTGGCGATATTTTCAATACCTAAAGATTCGGCAATCGTAATAATTTCACTGATTTGTTTAAGTTTTAACTCGGTAAGATTCATATTATAAAAAGAGGATGAAGGAACGTAATACGGCAGAAAACCGCTCACTGGAGAAAGGTTTATTTATTGGAATATTACACAGACACACATGGGCGCACTGAATTTAGCGCCCGATAATTATAACGCAAAACAACCGGCCCGTACAAATATTTTGCCGAGCCGATCAGTAATCAACCCTGATTAGATATTGCTATCAATAAAATCAGTTAATTGGGATTTGGTTAAAGCGCCAACTTTAGTGGCCTCCACCTCTCCGTCCTTGAAGATCATTAATGTAGGAATTCCACGGACACCGTAATGTTGAGGGGCTTCCGGGTTTTCATCAATATTCAGTTTGGCTACTGTCAATTTACCTTCGTATTCAGCCGCAACCTCATCTAAAACCGGTGCAATCATTTTACAAGGACCGCACCATTCAGCCCAGTAATCAACCAACACTGGCCCCCCGGCTTTTATTACCGTTTCATTAAATTCCGCATCCGATACATGAAGGACTAAGTCACTCACGCTACTCTCCAAAGTTTACAAATTTGAAACTATAGGGGGGGCAGGGATAATTTGTCAATCTATTTCAGTGAAATCAGTTTTTACGTTATGCTATTAACCATGAAACAATCACACTTAACCGAAACACGCTTCAGTAACCTTGAACTATCTTCCTCAATCATAAAAGGTTTAAAAAAAGCCGGCTTCATTCACTGTACCCCCATTCAAGACCGGTCTTTGCCCCTATCTCTCAGAGGCAAGGATGTTGCCGGACAGGCACAAACCGGTACCGGAAAAACAGCAACATTCCTGCTGGCTACATTCCAACAGCTTATTAATGATGAGAGTGAAAAAATAAAAAACCCAAGAGCGCTAATTCTGGCGCCGACCCGGGAACTGGCGATTCAAATACATAAAGATGCCCTGCAACTCAGTCAATATCTTGATTTAAAGTTTGCCCTGATCTATGGCGGCACCGATTACAAGAAGCAGTTGAACAGCCTGAAATCCAATGTCGATATTATTATCGCCACTCCCGGGCGCATCATCGATTTTTACAGACAAAATGCCTTTACTTTGAACAATATTCAAGTCATGGTGCTGGATGAAGCCGACCGGATGTTTGATCTTGGTTTTATAAAAGACATCCGCTTTCTGTTAAGGCGCCTGCCTCCGGCTGAAAAGCGACTGAACCTGCTTTTTTCGGCAACCCTATCGTATAAAGTGACCGAATTAGCTTATGAGCATATGAACAACCCGGTAATGGTAAAAATTGAAACTGATGAAGTCACTTCAAAAGCCATTAAACAGATTGCCTACTGCCCGTCCAACGATCAAAAAATACCGTTGCTACTGGGGCTGTTAAAACATCATCAGCCACAGCGCAGTATTGTATTTATCAATACCAAACGCAACGCTGAACAATTGAATAATTACTTGCAGGCCAATGGCTACAAAACCGCCTTATTAAGCGGCGATGTTCCTCAGGAAAAGCGCCAGCGCTTGCTCACTGATTTTCAGGAAAATAAAGTCACCCTGATGATAGCCACCGATGTCGCAGCTCGCGGCCTGCATATCCCTGATGTTTCACACGTTTTCAATTATGACTTGCCCCAGGACGTAGAAGACTATGTCCACAGGATAGGGCGAACCGCACGCTTTGGCGCCAGCGGCGAAGCCATCAGTTTCATTTGCGAGGAATATGCCTATTCAATGCCTGATATTGAAGACTATATCGGTGAAAAAATCCCTGTTGAAGGCATCAGCGATGAATTACTCGCTAAAAACATTAAACAACCGCAAAAAAAGCCGCCGCGAAAAAACGACCAGAACAAACATTCCCCGAAACGACATATAAACAATCGCTCAAAAGCGCCAAAAAAATCTACAGCCCAGGCATCAACTCCCGAAAATCTGCAACCGCAGGAAAATCAGTAAACTCTCTTTTGCTTGCCCGGCTATCGGGTCTGCTGATAGCAATCAGATGTTCAATTCCGAATTGTCTGGCGGATTTTAAGACCGCCGGACTATCATCCACCAACAGCGTATGCTGTAGCTCAAAGATATGCCGCTCTTGCAACACCCTCCAGAACCTTGGCTGTTCTTTGGCTATACCAAAATCATGGGAACAGATAATATGATCAAAAAAAACATTAAGACTGGTTTTGTCCATTTTCAGATCCAGACTGTTTTTGTGTGCATTGGTAACCAATAGCAACTGTCGAGATGATTTTTTCACTGCATCCAAAAACTCTGTCACATGCGGTAAAACACTAATCAAGCCGGAAATTTCCTGTTTCAAACCGCTAATATTCAAATCCAGCACCCCACTCCAATAATCCAGACAATACCATTCCAGCTTCCCTTCCATTGATTTAAAGAGTGGTATAAGCTGCTGTTTAGCCTGGTCGATTGTCAATTTGTTTTTTTCGGCATAACGTAACGGCACAAACTCCTTCCAGAAATGATTGTCAAAATTCAAATCCAGCAAAGTGCCGTCCATATCCAACATAACCGTATTAATTTTTTTCCAATTGAGCATATGTCTGAGTTATAGTGAGTTCAATTATGGTCAGCCAACAATAACAAACAATGCCGCAAAAACCGAAAATACTTAACAAGATTACAGTGGCACAAAGTCGCCTGTTTCGTATTGAATCCCTGGACCTTGAATTCAGCAATGGCACACAGCGCCGATATGAACGTTTGTGCAGAGGTTCCGGCACCGGCGCTGTATTGATAGTACCCTTGTTAGATAATGACACATTTTTACTCATCAGAGAATACTCTGCAGGACTTGACCGTTATGAGCTAGGATTTCCTAAAGGCAAGCTAGATCCAGGTGAAGATTCATTAACGGCGGCAAATCGCGAATTGAAAGAAGAAGTGGGTTACGGCGCTAGGAGACTCGATTATTTAACCACGTTATCGCTGGCGCCATCCTATATGGAACACTGTATAGACGTTATTATCGCCCGGGATTTGTATACAGAAAGGTTGCCTGGAGACGAACCGGAAGAACTGGAAGTCGTGCCTTGGAAAATAGCCGATATTTCAAGTCTTTTGGCCACAGGTAAATGCAGCGAAGCCCGTTCTATTGCCGCCTTATATCTGACTCTGGATTTTCTGAACAAGAAATAAGCCCGCCTATTTTTAAAGCGTGGTGGCTCTATACAGGTTAAAAAAATCATAACTTGTAACGACTTGATTTCAGGAACAAAGAAACATACTGCCCGGAATAAAGTCAATGTGTTACCGCTGCTGTATGTTTTTCATCCTAAATCAAATAACCGCCCTATTTTTTCTTCATCAAAACAATGATATTTCCTGAAACTAAATAGTATTCGCGATTCAACTAATTTTCTAGGTCTATCGATAAGAGATCATTGTTTAAAGTCACGTTCTGTATAACGGTTCCAATACCTCCTCTTTTGGCTGCTTTATCTGCTGTCGGGCATTGTTTTCTGCAAATGCCTGAAATAGTTTTTTACCTTGCCACGTTCCATGCTCTGCTGCATATAAATATTGATTAAGCGAGTTAATCTCATCACGCAAACGCGCTTCACAAAAAGGGACGATGGCGGCCAAACTGGTCGCATTGAATTGCATTTCCCCCCATTGCAATAAAGCCTGTTTAGCCGCTTGTGGATCGTTTTCCATGCAGGCTTTTTTTAGCGCCTTAATAATATCTTTTATCCGTATTTGTTTTTCATCGAGCGGTTTTTCCGGTGTTTTATTCTGTCGTTGCCGCAGAAAAAGCAACACAGTCAACATCCAACCGCTAGCCAGCAATAGTGACACCCACATCCAGAAATGATCATTCGACGGTTGTTGTGGCAACATTAGCGATTGTTTTTGTCGCTCCCGAATTGGTATTTCTATATCAGGTGTGGTTTTTGTCGGCATTGCTGCTACCGAGGCAACCGCCTGTATTGTAATTTCCGGAAGTCGCGCCATTTCGGTTTTTTGTGTTTGAGTATTAAACCATGAAATTTCGATTGCTGGTAACACGTAATTACCGGGCCTGGAAGGAATATAAGCGATTTTTTCCTCCCGAAAGGCAATTAAACCTTCCGGCGTTTTTTGTTCCTTCAATACCGGCTGGTCGGGATAATTTTTTAATAATTCATTATCTGCCTGGGTATTTAATTCCGGTAACTGGCCTACTGTTGCGCCTTTTGCCAGCAGGGTCAGAGTGCGAGTCAATGGTTCGCCGACTTTAACCTGTAAACTGTCATCAGACCATTGCTGTTTAAAATAGACCTGTTCAGCTCCCAACCAGTGCGCTCCTTTAAAATTTTGGGGTACCGGCTGTACCTCCAGAGAAATAGCTCGTGATGTGATCCGCTTTGTTTTACTGACTTGGGATCTGAAAAAGCCATTGAAGCGCGGCCGCTGGTTGCTGACGACTTCGGCAGTCAAAACTAATGGATTGATAGTGACAGAGCCGCTATGTTGTGGAAAAATAGCGTATTTACGTTCGGTCACGTCATAAGCCACACCATTAATCCGGGTCGTGTAATTACTGTCTTCTCCCAGTTTTTCAATGACTGCGTCATCCAATTCCGGCTCATTCAAACTGGCCTGGGTAATTTGTACGCGCCGATAAAAACGCAAGGTATACAATACTTGTGTTTGCACATAGGGTTTTTCCGGTGTCGCTTCCACTTCCAGGAATAGTTCATCATTACTGTTGCTTTTGGCCTGACTCTGCGTCACTCGGACAATCAAAGGCTGAGTCATATCATCACCAAAGGCGATGACCGGTATCAGCAGGCTACCGGCATGTTTGGCCATGACAGTCAGCGTCCATTGTATGGTTTTACTGAAACTGCCGTTTATCCATGAGGAATTACTGCTTTGCTGCTGACTGAGAATATCAAAATCCTGTTTCAACGGGCTGAAATCGGGATCACCGTCCGGCGATTCAGGCGCGCTAAAGGTGAGCTGAAAAGAATCATTGATACTGACCGGATTTCTGTCTACGGATACTTTGATTTCAGTGGCGCTAACATAAGTTGTAAACAGTGAGAGTAAAGTAAAGACTATTAACCAGGTATGTTGCAGCCTTATGTTGATAAATTTGTTCTTCATTCGTTAAATTTTATCTCTGATAACTTCATTTTCATTTGCAGGGTTAACATCGCATACCGGAAAAATCGTTCCTACGCTCTGTGTCACTGTCATTAAGTTAAGCCGTTTGTTAAATTTAGCGTGGGCTGTAGGTGCGGATTTATCCGCACAGTGCGAATGAATTCGCACCTACACCCGCCCCGAATTTCCTTAACTTAATGGCAGTGACGCTCTGTGTGGGAATGCATATCGGAACGCTACAGTGTCTTGAAACACTACCACAGCTGTTGTTGTCGCATTTTATTTTTCCGTTGACTATATTGATAACGGAATTTGCGTTTCAATAACCCGGCGGGGTTATCCGGAATGCGATTGAGCCATTGTTCGTGAGCCTGCCGGTTTTCATCCTGCTCTGATTGCTCAGCCTGTTGTGCAGTTTGTTCCTGCTTCTGGGTATCATCTTCTTTTTCAGGTTGCTGTTTTTCTGCATCCTCTGTCGAAGGCTGTTCAGATTGCCGGGAATCTTTTTGCTGCTTCTGATTTTGATTGTTATCGTTATCGCGGTTTTGATTTGACGGTTTTCCCTGCTTATCTTCTGAGTTTTGTCCAGATGATTCACCTTGCTGGTTTTGCTGCTGTTTATCTTTTGATTGCTGTGAATTATCTCCCTGTTGCTGCTGATTTTGCTGCTGTTGTTTTTTTAATTGTTTTTCCACCAGTTCTTTATTGTATTTGGCGTCTTCAAAACCGGGGTCGATGGCTAATGCCTTATTGTATGCTTCCAGGGCCTGCTGTAATTGACCACTCTTAGCCAGTGCATTGCCACGATTGTAATAACTCTCGGCATCCTGAACATCCTTTAAGGTTTCAGCCGCTTGCTGGTATTGACCGGCCTTATACTGAGCGGTTGCTTTCCATTGAGCGGAATCAAACTGGTCGGCCGCCTGTTGATAATGTTTTTGATTAAATGCCTGTTGCCCTTGCTGGTTTTTGGTTTGCCATAAATCTTTCCACTCCAGCGCCTGGCTGTCCTGTGGAAAAGGCAGCAGAACCAGCAAGGCGAGGCTTAACAGCCCCT
>CAYYSO010000077.1:0-11820 GCA_964474415.1 uncultured Methylomarinum sp.
GACTTCCCTTCTCAATAATACTCCCTTTATCCATCACCACAATTACATCTGCATTTTGCTCTACCTGAATAACAAAATCCAAGATGTCTCACAATCCTCACCAGCCGTCTTCTTTACTTTTCACCACAACGCCTTCCAGATTTATTTTTGATTTAATACAAAATTCTCACCTGCAAAAACACCCAAGCCGATAATTAGCACAGGACGAGACTCTTGAAAAAAAAATTATTCAGTCGAAGGATCTTCACTGCTATCAACATCCTTTAACTTATCTGTTGCGTGCAGCATTTGATAAACACCCTTACAACCTTCACAGCAAAAGCCTTTGTCACCTTCCGCTGTTTTTAATTTGAATCCCGGAACATCAACAGCCAAACCACAAAGATCACAACTTCTTTTTTCATCACTCATAACAAATTCAAAACATCAAAATGAATCATTGCACCCTCCCCCCCCCTATACCACCAACACCAACGATCTCTTGTAACAACAAAACCCTGTCGATAACACCCTGATTCATCATTCACAACACTGACCACTCAATGAGCACACTTCGTCGTGGCAATCCTTAACACTCCAAAATACTTAATCCCCGGCAAAAATGCACGACCAAAGATGGAACTAAAACTATAAAAGTCACAACCAAATTCATACCTAACAACAAAACACTTACTTCAATTTATTTACCTATTACCACACCCACCACCAACCGCTATTAATTCTTGAGCCCTACTCTTTCCCCATAAAAAAACCAGATACAGCAAGAACAGAGCAGAATCAGTGTCAACACACAAGCTATTAAAAACAAAAAACAGGCTATATTCTATACTTTTATTTATATCATAAAACCTACTTTAAATTATTATCTGCCAGCCTTCACCAAGCAAAAAAAAAGGCCATTGCCTTTCAGCAACAGCCTTTTTATCAACTGAATCAACAGCCGAATAAAAACAATTAACGTTTTGAGTATTGAGGACGTTTTCTTGCTTTGTGTAATCCCACTTTTTTACGTTCAACGACGCGCGCATCACGAGTAACATAACCTGCTTTCCTCAATGCTGGACGCAAGGCTTCATCATATGCAATCATAGCACGCGCCAAGCCATGCCGAATCGCACCAGCCTGACCGGAAGGCCCACTTCCTTTAACAATGACATTAACATCAAAATCACCAGTCTTTTCCAGCAATTCTAATGGTTGCCTGGAGACCATTTCATCAGTTTTACGACCGAAATATTGATCAATTGGTTTGTTATTGATAGTGAATTTACCTGAACCGGTAGTTGCGTATACACGAGCTACCGCACTCTTACGACGACCTGTTCCATAATATTGAGCTGCCATATTTACCCTGCTTAAATTTCTAATGCTTTTGGTTGCTGAGCCTGGTGATTATGCTCAGGACCTGCATATACTTTTAACTTTTTGAACATTGCCCGACCCAATGGGTTATTTGGCAACATTCCTTTAACTGCTGTATTGATGATACGGTCAGGAAAAGTTTGTCTTAATTTACCCAAACTCACTGACTTCAGGTTTCCCACATACCCTGTATGCCGGTGATACATTTTGTCACTTTCTTTGTTACCTGTCACAGCGACTTTTTCAGCATTTACGACAATGATATAGTCGCCTGTATCAACATGTGGCGTGTATTCAGGTTTATGTTTTCCGCGAAGACGTCGTGCAATTTCAGTAGCAAGGCGACCCAATGTCTTTCCTTCTGCATCAATTACGTACCAATCGCGCTTAACTTCTGCGGGCTTTGCACTAAATGTTTTCATCGTTACTTAGTAATCTGTTAAGGCTATCTAAAAGAGCGAGAATTCTACTAAATTAATGACATCCCATCAAGTCTATTTACAATTTAATTTTCAATGCGTGAAGTTTACGATACAAATGCGTTCGTTCCATACCGATAGCTGACGCCAGTTTAGCGACACTCCCCGCATTTTTTTCAAAGTGATATTCCAGATAGGATTTTTCAAAATGCTCTCTGGCTTCCTTTAACGGCAGATTAAAAAATTCTGGCACAGCCCCTGCCATCACAGGTTCTTCAGCAATAGACCCTAATGCATCTTTAACTTCCTCCAATTCGATATCATCGCCCGCACCTAAGATCATTAATCGTTGAACCAGATTTTTTAACTCTCTGACATTACCCGGCCAAGTGTAATTACGTAAATAATTTTGCGCAGCCATGGTGAATTTTCTAAACGGTAGCTTTTCCTGATCAACAAAATGATCAACATAAAAATTCAACAATCCAGGTACATCTTGACCATGCTCTCGTAAAGGTGGAATTTCAAGAGTCACCACATTAAGCAGATAATACAAATCCTGCCTGATACGACCACTACTAACTTCTTCCTCCAGATTCATCCGAGTTGAAGCCATAACACGTACATCTACATGCACAGCCTCGCCACCGCCCACGCGCAAAAAAGAACTGGATTCCAATGCACTCAGCAACCGTGATTGAGTTTCCATATCCATACCCGAGATTTCGCCTAAAAACAAAGTCCCTCCATGCGCCTGCTCTAACAACCCCCGGTAAATTTTACCGCTACCATCTTCACGTCCAAAAAATTCGACTGCCGAATTTTCAGGCGAAATACTGCCAACAGACACATCCACAAACGGCCCATCTCTACGCGTACTATTATTGTGCAAATAACGGGCATACATTTCCTTGCCGACACCCGACTCACCTACAAACAGTACCCGCGCGTCATGTTGAGCCAGCCGCTTAATCTGATCTTTGGTTCTTTCAACTACTGCACTTTTACCAACCGGTTCAACACCCAACATCAATTGCTGCCTCAAACCGGCATTTTCTTTTTGCAGATAACAGGCTTCCAGAGCCCGCTCTACCGTCAACAACAATTTCGCCAGTGACAGAGGCTTTTCCAAAAAATCATAAGCACCCAGCCGTGTCGCCTCCACCGCCGATTCAACCGAAGCGTGTCCTGACATCATGACTACCGGGCACAAAACATCATCCTCGGCCACCCACTCTTTCAGCAAGGTAATGCCATCAGCATCCGGCATCCAGATATCCAGAAGAATCAAAGAGGGCTGATACTCTTTTTTCAACGTTTTTGCCATAGCGCCATTTTCAGCCATCACTACTTGATAACCTTCATCTACAAGGATTTCCGAAACTAACCGGCGAATATCCTCTTCATCATCAACAACTAATATATAAGGTTCCTGTGTTTTCATTTCCTATTCCTGAATACTGGGTAGCTGGATTATAAAACCAGCGCCTTTATTATATGCGCTATCCACCCAAATGACTCCACCATGTTCTTCGATAATTTTTTTCACAATAGCCAAACCCAAACCAGTGCCTTTGGCTTTGGTAGTCACATAAGGTTCAAAAATGGTTTGTATTTGCTGTTCATCCAGGCCACTGCCGTTATCATAAACAGCCATCTCCACATAATTGATGTTGTTTCGCTGCACCAGAGCTACCTTAATATCAATCTGACCTTCATTGTCCGCCATTGCTTCCAGCGCATTTTTTATCAAATTATGTAGCACCTGACGAATACTGTCAGGGTCAACCTCCACCATAGCCTTCTCAACAGCAAACGACGTATTGAATACAGTTGAAAATTGCAATGCGTATAAATTCAACACATCATAAATCACTTCAATCAGATTAATCTTTTTAACCTGTTTTTTTTTCGGCCTGGCATATTCAGCAAAGTCATCCACCATGCGCTTCATTGCTTCAACTTGTTGAATAATTGTCCGGGTCGCCCGTTGCAAAATGTCAGCTGAATTTTCCTGCAGCTCTTTGGACAGCTTATGCTGCAAGCGTTCGGCTGACAATTGTATGGGAGTTAATGGATTTTTAATTTCGTGGGCCAAACGCCTTGCTACCTCCCCCCAAGCAGCATTTTTCTGTGCCTGAATCAGATCGGTCACATCATCAAATACCACAACAGCGCCCATCCGATTACCGCTTTGTGAAAACAGCGGGGTTCCGCGGCACAGTAATTCCTGGCGTCCATTCGGCCCAAAAAAAGCAATTCTCTGCTCCCATATTTCGTCAGCTTGCTCCAATAGCACCTGTATAGTACTCAATAATTCGGCCAGTTCAGTATATTCTTCTGCCAGGCCGCTCAAGTTATGACCAACAAAATGACTGACCGGAATATGCAAAATACGGTAGGCTGCCTGATTAGCGGTGCGAATCTGAAAATTCGCATCAAAACTAATCACCCCGGCCGTTAAGTTAGCCAAAATAGTTTCCAGATAAGCCCTTTGACTTTCCACTTCATAGCTGGCTGCCCTGGCTTCATCTCTGGATCTCGCTATTCGGCGTGCCATCAGGTTAAAGGACTCCACCAGAAAACCCAGGTCATCCTGTGCCATAACGGGTAATTGTTGTCGATAATGCCCGGCGGCAACAGCCTGCGTACCTTTTACAAGCTCTTTAACCGGCGCAACAATATTACGAATACTTATAAAGGCTACCCATATTGCCGCCAAAAGGCTCAACAATAAAACCAGCGATAACGCCAGAGAAAAACTGGTTTTCAGTGAATCGCGCAAAAATGTCATTTCCTGATAACGCACAAAGGCAAATTCAATAGAATCAGCCAGATCGGCAATACGCACAGGCACTGAAAACAGTGCCTGTAAAAAACGGGGCTCATCATTTTCAATTTCAACGATCACCCGGATCAACATATCGCCTTCCCGCTCAGGGTCGATGGCAAAATATTGTCTGTTTTGTTTTAGCTGCAACCAGATTTGCTCATCAGGCAATGTCGGCAGAATATCGCTAGGGTTGGCACTACTGGAAGCAATAATCCGCCCCTGCCCGGAAAACACCGCCAACTCCACAGCTTCTACTGTATTCCGCCAAGGCCCGATTTCCAGTGCTGTCAAGGTTTCTGATTTATTGGCCAAACTTCCAGCTACCAGCCGCGCCTGTTTAATATGCCAGCGGACACGCTGATCCAATGAGACCTGACTCAATTCCAGCGCATCATCCATGGCCCGATCTATTTCCACATTAAACCAGCTGTCTATACTCTGGTGTAAAAATTGCATCGAAAAATAAAACACAATCGCAGCCGGCGCCAGCGCCTGTAAAACAAACAACGTCAACATACGCGTAGTCAGTCTAGATCCGGCCTCTTTCTTTTTTAACTGCCGCGCCAATGAATACAGGTTGACCCCGACCAAACCAAACAAAATAACAGATCCCAGCGTATTGACCAATAACAACCAGGAATACATTTCACTCAGTTGTGAAGATTCCTGAGTCGCTGAACTCATCAGCTGCAATGACAGTAAAATCAGGCCGAATAAAATCAGTACCGAAGCACTGGCAGGAAGTTTTATTTTTTGTTGTGCCATATAAACCAGTCGCTGGACATAGACCAGTCAGAATCGAAATAAGATTCGGGGCGGAGTGGTACCGGTAAAAACTCCCGGTCAAATTGAATTTTTAGCGCTACAAAATAGCTTTCGTTGTGATGAATGACCGAGCTTTCCATCAGCTTTAAATCACGTACAGTTGCCATAGAATTCATTGCCGAAGCCAATGTTGAAAACATCTCAACATCTTTACTGCTTTTATTCGTTACTGAATACTGATTTAACAAGGCATGATACTGAATCACAAAAGGAATTTCGGCCACATAAATTGTTTTATTCCATAACCACTTCTTGCGCTGCACTTCCACCACCAATATCCATGATAATGGCACCCCTTTTTGGATTGCTTCCTTTGCAGTAGGACTGAGAACATAGTCAAGACGCGCATTTAAAATATAATCTGCAGCCTTTTTTTGCACATTGACATATCGTACTTTAGCAGAAAATTCACCAGCCCAAAGCATGGCAGACAACATTGTAAGCAACAAAATGCAGAGTGTTTTGGAATGGAGATGAAATAGCTTGTGCATTATGGCGCAGAATTTTTGTTTGTTTTCAAGTCGCGGCAACAGGCGCCGCATAGTGAGCTATGTAACTGTTGCTGCAACACAGAAAACGGACAAAAAGACAAGTCAAAATGCACAAGTTATAAAATTCCCATTCCTTTATTGCAATTTACGCAGTTTTGCATAGTAAAAACCATCCATTTGAGCCATCCCTGTAACAATCTGTCTGCCAACCGGCCTACTTACCCCCCACTCTGTGTCAATCTTCACTTCCACTGCATTATTATGTTGTTTAAGAAATGATTCAATTTGCCATTCATTCTCCTGTTTCAATACAGAACAAGTGGCATATAACAAAATACCGCCCGGTGCTAACAACTCCCATGCAACATTAAGAATTCTGTTTTGCAAATGCTGTAACGCCTCTATATCAGACTCGCGCCTTAAGATTTTAATATCCGGGTGACGTCGAATAACACCCAGCGCCGAACAAGGCGCATCCAGTAAGATACGATCATAGGCTTGTGACTCTGACCAGTGACCCGGCTTACTGGCATCAACAATGCGTGTTTCCGCCTGCAATTTCAATCTTGCCAGATTTTCCCTGACCCTACCTAAACGAAGCTCATCAATATCAATGGCCAACATGGATTTAACTGCCGACTGTCGTTCCAAAACAGCCGCCGTTTTACCGCCTGGCGCCGCACACATATCTAACACCTTATGACCAGCCTGCACATCCAGTAATTGTGCCGCCAATTGTGCCGCGCTATCCTGCACTGAAACTTTACCGTCATTAAAGCCCGGCAACCTTTCAACCGCTACCGCTTGATCCAGTATGATGGCGGTATCACAAAACTTGAGCGCTTGCGCTGCAATACCGCACTCCGCCAAACATTCAAGATAATTGGCTCTCGAACCCTGCCGCAAATTCACTCTCAACACCATCGGTGCAGCCTGATCATTTGCTTTCAAAATCGATTCGACAGCTTGCGGCCAACTGTTTTTAATCAATCCGATCATCCACTCAGGATGAGAATATCTTGCTTGTCGATTATCATCGGCCAACTGCTCAAGCGAGCCCTGCTCTCTCAGATACTGTCTAAGCACCCCATTGATTAATGTCTTAGCCCAGGATTTCTTTTTTGCTGCCGCTACCGTTTCAGAAACAGCTGCATGAGGTTTAACCCGCATATATTGCAACTGATATATGCCAATCAACAACAAGGCTTTGATATCCAGATCCTTAGTTCTAAGCGGCTTACTTAACAACCGACCGACAATGAAGTCTAATTTATAATATTGCCTGCAGACGCCATAGCATAAAGCCTGAACAAAAGCACGATCTTTAGCGTCTTCGACACTGCTCAACAACGATTCCAATGCAACAGTTAACGATTGACCGTCTTTTAAAACCCGCAGCAGAATTTGTGCGGCAATGTTACGACAATTCATCAGCCGAGTTTAACACCATCGACATTATGAGCATTACGAAACGCTTGAATATCCATACGTTTACCCCCCGGCAACTGCACTTCCAGCAGCCGTAACCAGCCTTCCCCCGTAGCCACATCCACCTGCCTATCATGACAACTGACTGTACCCGGGGGCACAGATGTCTCCCAATCAATGACAGCCGATTTCCAGATTCGTAACACTTTGTCCTGATAAGTTGTTTGCGCCACCGGCCAAGCATTCAAGCCACGAACTTTTCTGTCCAATTCCCGGGCAGGCAGCAGCCAATCCAGAATCGACTCGCTTTTATGCAGTTTTTCCGCATAGGTCACCAGCGATTCATCCTGTTTTTCGGCAACAACAGAGCCATCTTCCAGTTGCGTCAACACCTTCTGCAACCCCATTGCCCCCATTGTCGCCAGCTTATCATGCAAATCGCTGGAAGTATCATAATCAGAAATCTCGCAGACTTCTTTATGTAACATATCACCGGCATCCAGTTTTTTAACCATTTTCATAATAGTCACACCGGTTTCTTTATCACCCGCCATCAGCGCCCTGTGAATTGGCGCCGCACCACGCCAACGTGGCAATAATGATCCATGCACATTGATACAGCCTAATTTTGGAGTGTCCAATACCGTCTGCGGTAAAATAACTCCGTAAGCGACCACCACCATCAAATCAGCGGCAAGACTCCGCAATTGCTGTTGCTCTTCTTCGGTTCTCAAGGTTTGTGGTTGAAAAACCGGTATACCGGCACTCACAGCCAGGGACTTAACCGGACTCGGTGTTAGTTTTCGACCCCGGCCTGCAGGCCTGTCCGGTTGCGTATAGACGGCACACACCTCATGCGCGGAATCAATCAGCATTTGCAAAGTCGGGACGGCAAACTCAGGAGTGCCGGCAAAAATAATTCTCATATAACTTCCTGTTACTTGCGTTGCATCTTATGAATTTTTTCAAGCTTAGCCTGGATTCGTTTTCTCTTTAATGACGACAAATAATCCACAAACAATTTACCCTCAAGATGATCTATCTCATGTTGAATACATACAGCCAACAAATCCCGTGCCTCCATTTCATAGCTTTCGCCCTCTTTATTTAAGGCTTTAAATTTAATATGCTCAGCACGGGTTACTTTCTCAAAAAAACCAGGCACGGATAAACACCCTTCTTCAGACTCCTCAACCCCATCTTTTTCAATAATTTCCGGGTTAATCAGATACATTGGATCATTTTTTTCTTCACTGACATCAATTACAATCACGCGCTTATGTACATTAACCTGAGTGGCCGCCAGGCCGACTCCCTTTTCCTCGTACATAGTTTCCAACATGTCCTCGACCAATGACCTGATGTCATCGTCCACGGTTTCAACCGGCTTTGCTTTTGTTCTTAATCGTTTATCGGGAAATTCCAAAATGGTTAGAATACTCACCCAACACTCCACTTAAATAATATTTGAATACTGGAATTCTATCTGAATTCATCTAAACTTTAAATTCGGACAGAACCTTACAAATAAAGTTTCAGGATTTAAATATGGCTTTTCGCACAATATTAGGGGTAATTATCCCTTTATTTTTCAGCTCATCTCTCTGGGCTGACACTCTGAAAATTAATCCGTCTCACCCTGATCAATACACCGTTGTAAAAGGAGATACTTTATGGGATATTTCCGGCAAGTTTCTGCAAAACCCCTGGCAATGGCCAAAATTATGGAGTCATAACCCGCAAATCAAAAATCCCCATCTGATTTATCCGGGCGATACCTTGTATTTCTCCTATGTTGATGGAAAACCGCGTTTAAGCTTATCAAGAAACATCAAACTCCGCCCAAGCATCAGAGAGTCTTCCACAGACAAGGCCATCAAATTAATTCCATCGGATGCAATCTCACAATTTTTGACTTCGCCAAAAGTCGTCACTAAAAAAGAGCTTGAAAATGCCCCTTATGTTATCGATTTTGCCGGAGAACACCTGATTGCCGGCGCCGGCGACAGAATTTACGTCAGATCCATCCGTGAACCGAAAAGTCTCAACTATACCGTTTATCGCAAAGGAAAGCCTTATATCGCTCCCAAAAGCAATGAAACATTAGCTTATGAAGCAATCTATATTGCTGACACCACACTACAAACTGCCGGCGACCCGGCAACGCTGTTAATCAACAAATCTGACAGCGAAATTCGCATTGGTGACCGGCTTATGGTGAGCTCAGCCGGTAAACTGGCGCTGAATTATTTCCCACATGCACCAGAGACCAAAATAAATGGTAGTATTATCAGTGTGCTCGATGGTGTTTCACAAATCGGCCAGTTTAATGTGGTAGTCATTGACAAAGGAATAGCCGACGGAATTGAAAGTGGTCATATACTGGATATTTATCGCCGTGGTCATGTTATCCCTGATGAGTACTACAATAAGGAAAAAAACGCCACAGTCAAACTGCCTGATGAAATAGCCGGCGTACTGATGATTTTCCGTCCGTTTGAGCGACTCAGTTATGCCCTGGTCATGGAAGCAAATTCGGCTATCCATGTACTGGATAAGGTTAAAACACCTTAAACCAAATAATTGTAGTGATGAGAGTGGAATAGCGATAGCGTTTTCCACCATTACGCATTACCGAATAACACTACGCTAATCTTGCGGATTGTCATACAATAACCTGTGAATCATGTAACCCGACAAGCTTATGAAAATGGTGGATTACGCTATCGCCAATCCACCCTGCAACATACAAAAACTCTTAACTTAAATAGCAGTGATACTATAATCGCCATCTTAAATTACTAACAATATTACCCCTTTGGTCACCAATTCATCCGCCCACAACAAGCAACTCAAATATTGGCTGGCCATGCTGCGAACACCAGGCATGGGCAGCAAAACCATTCTACATGTTCTCGATCATCTTGAGCCTGCTCAGGTTTTTTCAGCCCCTCATGGCAAACTGCTCGAATCCGGTTTAAAAGAATCCACTATCCATGCCATAAAGTCACTGGACTGGTCTTTGGTTGAAAAGGATATGGAATGGTTAAGTCAGACCGGCAATCATGCCTTGACGATTCAAGACCTGAATTACCCGGCCCAGCTGAAAGAAATTGATAATCCGCCACCAGTATTATTTGTGCGCGGAAATATTGACTTGCTCAGGCAACCTCAAATTGCTATTGTCGGCAGCCGAAACCCTTCGACACAAGGTTTGCAAACAGCCCTGGAGTTTGCAGAAACATTGGCTAAATTCGGCTTTACCATCACCAGTGGCCTGGCCCTGGGAATTGATGCCGCCAGCCATCAGGGCGCTTTAAAGGCATCCGGTCATACCATAGCTGTCGCCGGTACGGGTCTGGATCGAGTTTACCCTGCCCGACACAAAGAACTTGCTACTGAAATCGTAAAAAATGGTGCGCTAATTTCGGAATTTCCACCTGGAACTACCGCCAAAGCCAATCATTTTCCCCGCAGAAATCGAATCATCAGTGGGTTATGTCTCGGCTTACTGGTTGTGGAAGCTGCTAAACAGAGCGGCTCGCTAATCACAGCCCGGTTAGCGCTGGAACAAAACCGTGAAGTGTTTGCCATTCCCGGTTCGATTCACAACCCTTTAGCCCGGGGCTGTAACGCATTAATCAGAGAAGGGGCAAAACTTGTTGAAACAACCGACGATATTTTTGAAGAATTAGGTGAATATAATCAAATACATGAGCAAACCCATCCAGAAAAAAAACAATCAGCACTTGACCCGGAACAACAAAATCTATTGAATTCAGTTATGTTTAACCCCACAACCATAGATTACCTGGTACAAGAAAGCGGTCTTTCCGTTGAAATCATTTCATCCACATTACTGATACTTGAACTGCAGGGTTATATTACTTCGGCAGCCGGCGGTAACTATATACGACTCAAATAATTGACTATGAAAGAAGATATTTTTGATGTTTTAATCTATCTGTTTGAAAACTATCTTGCAGATGAAATTGAAATGTTTACCGATGCTGATGTTATCGCAACGGAATTAATTGATGCCGGCTTTAATCAAGCAGAAATCAACAAGGCTTTTGACTGGCTGGAATCACTTTCCGAGGAAAACACCATCACCCCGACCGTTTCCTCAGCCTTCAGAATTTTCAGCGATCAGGAAAAAATGGCTCTGGATCTGGAATGCCGAGACTTACTATTGTTTCTGGAACATAGTCAGATTTTAACCCCTGACAGCCGTGAAATTGTGATTGACCGCGCAATGGCGCTTAAAAACGAAAACATCACCCTGGACAAACTTAAGTGGCTGGTTTTGATGATCTTATTAAGCCAGCCTGAAGATGAAACGGCTTTTTCCAGAATGGAAGATATCGTTTACAACATGACTCCAACATCCTTGCACTAATCGCAACATCCATGAGTAAAAGTTTAGTTATTGTAGAATCGCCTGCAAAATGCAAAACCATTG
>CAYYSO010000078.1:0-11606 GCA_964474415.1 uncultured Methylomarinum sp.
GAAGCTGATGATCAAAACACTGTTAACTGTTTCAATTTCACTTGCTTTATCAGCGGCATCCGTTGCTGTTTATGCCGAAGGCAATGCCAAGCAGGGTAAAACACAAGCTGCCTCATGTGCGGGCTGTCATGGAGAAGACGGCAACAGTATGGTTTCCAGCTTTCCGAAACTGGCAGGACAACATCAATCCTACCTGATAAAACAGCTACAGGCCTTTAAAGATGGTAATCGTAATGCCCCCATGATGGCACCGTTAGCAATGGGGCTGAGTACAGAAGATATGGAAAATATTGCGGCATATTATGCTGAACAAAAAATTAGCGCCAATACAATGCCGATACTGGTGTCTGATGATGAAGACGAAGATGATGATATGGACGAAGTCGCTAAAAAAGCAGCGGCAGAAAAAAAACAATCAGAATTGGATGATTTAATGGCTTTGGGAAGTGACTTGTATCGTAATGGTGACCTTGAACGCAAAGTCTCTGCCTGCATCGCTTGTCATGGTCCTTATGGCGAAGGTAACAAACCCGCGGCCTTTCCGGCGTTACGTTCGCAGCATGCCGATTATCTGATCAAATCATTGACCGATTATAAAAATGCTAGCAGACAAAATAACTCTGAAAATATGATGCGTATGATTGCAACAAAAATGACTGACAAGCAAATCAAAGCGGTGGCTTATCACATTTCCATGATGAGATAGCATCGTTGGACTAGTTATCTGAAGTTTCACAAAGCCAGTTGTTATTTTCCCTCTTTCCTCTTTATGTAAAAAATAAAAAGGAAAGAGGAAATAGCAACCAAGATAGCACCTAAAAATCCTTAACCTATTTTAATTATCTTTCCGTTTTTTAGTTACTTTTTCCATCACCTCAAATAAAATCTTTTTTGCTTTGGTGACTTTTAAACCTTTTTTTCTAAGGTAGTAAAGCCTGCGATTGATCACTATCAAATTGGCATTTGCCTTGAGAAGATCTGATTGCAAGACGGCTTCAAATTGATGCAAATATTTTTCCATCGATAGAATAATGGGTTTTGATTCCGCATATTCCAGTTTTTTATCAATATTTTGCTCATATATAGCCTGCAATACATCTTCTGTAATTGTATGCGAGGAGCTGCTCAAAGGGATAGGTGTTTGTTTACCACCGCTAAACAGAAAAAAGAGTAATAAAACAATCGATACCAGAAGGATGAAATGAATCTTGTTCAGGCCATTTTTTAAAGAAAGTTGAGACTTGAGTGAATCAAAAATACTGGTAGACTGCATATATACTATCCTCGATAGAATATTGAAAAAATTGGCTGATACTTTGCCAAGAATAGCGTAGGTTAGACAAAGAGGCGATAGTGATGTGCTCAACCTATCCTTAATTGATGCGCGCGGGAATAGGGAAAGTATGATATAAAGTCATATCATATCATACCGTGATAGAAACTGCCGAAACCACTGGATATGTTCAGAAAAGAAGAATATTTCTGGCAATTGATTTTAATTTTCACAGCGCCTGAATAAAACATGGACATAGCGCCCCATATCCCGGTAGGTAGGCATTCGGCAATAGCGGTATTCAAGCGTAAACAAGTCTTCCTGATGGCTATTTCCCAAAACTTCAGGCGCCAGATAGTCATGAAAAACCCGAATTCCAGTGTGTCGAATGGCTTCAAATCCAGTCTGTTCCAGTTTCGCAATGACAACATGTGGATATTGTGGATTGGGCGGCGTTAATTTTTTCCCTCGTCCCAGATAACTGTCGTCAAGCAGGTTTTTAAGCCGCCAGCCGCCTTTTAATGTATTGCTATAGACCATAGCATTGCGGTTATAAAATAATAATGAAAGATAGCCGCCCGGTCGAACTCGCTGTGCGACTGACTGTAAACCGGTCAATGGCTCGGCAAGCCATTCCAGCACGGCATGAAACAATACCACATCAAATTCAGGCAAATTGGTGGCCAGGCTTTGGGCTGGCTGCTGATAAAATTGAGCCTGTAAGCCCGCCTGAACAAAATTAGTCTGCGCACGCTGCAGCATTTTTTTCGATATATCACATAATGTCAGTTGATGTCCCTGTTCGGCAAACCACTGACTGATTTGGGCAAAACCACAGCCGGCATCCCATATTTTCAGGTTGCTTTGTTGCTGTAAAAAGGCTAAATCTTCTTTAAGGAGTTTTAAGCGCCAGGCACCTTTGGCTGTGGCGTAGATTTTTTGCTCGAATTTGTCGATTAAAGCATCAAAATTGCGATCTTGTTTGCAGGACATGGTAATGTCATTTATATCCTTCACCCGTACCCAAGAGGGCGGCGATGATATTTTTCTGAATTTCTGAAGAACCGGAAAACAAGCGGCTGGCCAGGGCGTCATTAACCAGTTTTGACATCGGACTGTTTTCAAGCAACCCACTGCCACCAAGTATATGAACCGCATCCAGGCTGGATTGCAGGAATGCTTCAGCGGCAAACAGTTTAGTCTGGGCGCTCGCCAGCGTGATGCGCTGGTTATGGTCTTTCAAGCGCGCGCACTCATTAACCCAAAGTCTAATACTGTCTAATCGCAGTTTCATGTCGGCAATTTTATGACTAATTGCCTGATTTTTGCCCAAATGACTGCCGTTCACCCGGCGTTGACGGCTGTATTGAATGACTGCTTGCAACTGCCATTCCATGACCCCGCACAAACCGGCAAAAATAAAGCCCCGTTCCAGTTCCAGAGCCTGTTGAATCATCATATTCCCGGCGCCGGTTTTGCCCAGTTGTCTGGAATGCGGTATCAGACAGTTTTCCAGAATGACATCCCCCATAGTTGCCGTGTTGCAGCCGGCCACTGCTGGAGCATCAAGAAAACGGGCGCCTTTATCATCAGCATGGACTATAAAGGCGGACAGTTTATTCTCCAGACGGGCATAGATGATCAATAGGTCGGCAATCGGCGTATTGGTGATAAAGCGTTTGTGGCCGTTGAGCAATAGGCCTTCATCGGTGTTTTCCGCCGTCATGGTCAAGGCATTGAGATCGGAACCGGCCTGAGGTTCGGTGATAGCATGACCGCCTATGAATTCACCGGATAGCAATTTTGCCAGATAGCTTTGCTGCTGTGTCTCATTACCATAGTTGAGCAGAGGAAATAATGTTCCCCAGATATGCGCATTCAGGGACAGTAACAGTCCACTGTCCAGGCAGGATTTTCCCAGCGTTTCATGAGCGGCTGTAAGATCGGCAAAGCTGTCACCTTTTCCGCCTTTGCTCACAGGTATTGCGTGTTTTAACAGGCCCTGTTGTGCACAGACAAGAAAACGTTGTTTTGAAGCCTGGATATCACCTGCGGGCGGCCATTCGTTCATGTATTCTCCAACTGCTTTTGCAGGGTTTGATAATCGGTTTTGCCGTTGGTCAGATAAGGCAACGATTCCAGTACGATGAATTTGCAGGGGTGCATATAAGTCGGCAATTTTTGTTTGAGTAGTTTAATAATGTCGGCCAGCAGGGCATTATTTTTTAAGACGATTGCCGCGGCGGGACGCTGTCCGCTGGCACTGTCAGCAATGCCGATGACCGCGCAGTTTTCCACCTCCGGGCATTGGCGGATAGCCTGTTCAATTTCCGCCGGTTCCACCCGATAGCCCGAGCATTTTAGCATTCTGTCCAAGCGGCCGTGATAGCAATATTCACCGTGTTTATTGAGCGATACTTTATCGTTGGTGTGATAGTAATGGTTAGCCGATAATGCGGGTATCAGTTTACCTTGGCTCCAGTAGCCGGACAGGTTGTTGGCGCTTTGCACCCGTAATTCGCCGCTGTCAGCATCAATATTCAATATTGATCCGCAGGCCGGGAGACCTATGGGAATAGGCTGATCCGGCTGTAATCGCTTTCGATCTACCTGCCAATAACAACAGACATTGGTTTCAGTCGGGCCGTAGAGATTGTAAAAATCGACTGTCGGAAGCAGTTCACAGAGTTTAATCAGTTGCGGAGTGGGAAAAACTTCACCGGCAAATAAAACAGTTCTTAAATCTGCCAATGGCGTACTATCTAATGCACCTTTTAAGGCGATAAAGCTGAGTAATGAAGGAACAGTATAGAAGACACTGATATGATGCTCACTGAGCCAGGCAGTCAGACGGCTGGGCGAGAAAGTTAAACCAGCCGGAACAAAATGGATTGTTGCACCTCGGCTCAGGCTACTGAACAGGTCGAAAATACTCAGGTCAAAATAAAATGGCGCCAGAGAAGCAATCTGGTCATTTTCATCAATTTTGAATGTTTCTGCCGCCCATTCGGCGAAATTATGGATAGCTCTGTGGCTGAGGGCAACGCCCTTGGGAGCGCCGGTGGAGCCGGATGTATAGAGTATCGTCGCCAACGACTCGGGTGTTATGGGCAGAGGTTGATATTGAGTTGGGGATGGGAGGCGGTCAATATCCAGCCATATCGGTGACTGACCCAGCCATTCGGGACGGTTGCCTTTGCCGATAACATATTGAGCATCAGCGTCGTTGACGATATAGCTTAATCGGTTACCGGGATTTTTAAGATCCAGTGGAATGTAGCAGGCGCCGATATTTAAGGTGGCTAATAGTGCAATGGCCGCATCAATACCGCGATCCAAAGCAATGATTACGCGTTGACAGGGCTTTACTCCAGATTGTAGCAAAGCGCTGATCCTGTCTGTTTGTTGCTGTGCCTGCCGATAACTGAGCTGCCGTTCGTCTTCAATAAAAGCGAGTTTATCCGGCGCTATTTTACATTGCCGCTTAAAAGCGGTAATCACCCCCATTGAAATCATCTTATCGGGATTCCGCCAATAATTCGGCCAAAACTAATGTATGTAATGTCTCAATTTGCTCCGGGCTAATCACTGGCTCGACAAAGTTATAACTCAGCGTTAGTCGGTTCTGATAGATTCCGGTCAAAAAAGCCAATGATGGCGGTGACGTGACTTGGCAAACATGAAACACAGCATTGATTTGTGTACCGGGAAAACTGTTGGCAGGAATATCCAGCCTGCCGATGTCGGAAAACCAGAATGAACTGCGTTCTTTGCCCGAGCCGTAAGACAGGCGCAGGGTTTTGCCGTATTCTTCCAGTGACAGCCAGCTGCCTGCCCACATTAGCGGCAAAAATGCGTAATCTAATTGCTGACGTATGACATCGATATTTTGTTGCTTCAGGTGAGCAAATAACTTTTTCCGGTCTTTGACAATTTCTCGAGGAGCCTGGGCAAACAGGGCGCAAACATGATTACCGGTCATCGGGGTTAAGGCTCGTTGTTTGCGTAAATTAAAGGCATAAGGCGCACAATAGGCTTCACCTTCGTTTTCGGAGTTCAATTTTTCCAAAGCACGCATCAGGCAGCCGATATAATAAAGACTGATGCCTGTCAAGCCAACGGTTTGTCGGGCCTGTTTAATGACCTGTTCAGTTTCAATTTCGCTCAGTCTTTTAATGGCAAAATTTAATTTCTGGCGCTTTTGTTGGCTGCAGAAGGGTTGAATACTTTGCAGACTGTCCAGTTTGTCGATATAACGTTTGCCTTTCCACAACAACTGGATTTTTTGCCACCAGCGATATTTACTTAATTGCACATTCACCAGTGGCTCAGTTACCGGCAGACCAAATTGTCGGCGTTGCCCGGCATCTTCAGTACACAGGTATTTCAGGATCAAATCCGCGCCCCGGGCATCACAGAAAGGATGTAACCAGCGGCAAAAGAAGATGTTTTTTGTTGCGCTAGTGATGAGGTGAAATTCGATCGGGGCTAGGTTTTCTCTGGCCTGTTTATGGTTAATGATTCGCTCAATGGCGCTTTGCTGAAAATCATCGTCAGTTTGATTTTCAGAACAATGATGCTGGAAAAACAATTGTGGCGGGTTTTTTCGTCTACACCAGTAAAAGCGCCGGCTCCGCTGTTGCAGGCTGGCGGTAGCAACAGGGAATTGCTGACTGAATTCATTAATACGCTGCTGTAATGTCGGTATGTCTGGTGTATTGCTGAGTTCCAGCGCAAAACAGCCATAACTGCCCGGCAGACCATCTTTGCGAATTTCTTCATCCATGGCCAGGGTAAAGCTATCAGCCGGATTTAAGACCTCAATAATGTCTTGTTTTTCAATACTCATATTTATGTAGTGTCCGAACGAAAAAGCCAGATAACTGGTATGCAACGTTCCCATACTCTGTGTCACTACCATCAAATTAAGTCGTTTTGTTAAATTTAGCAATGGGTGTAGGTGCGGATAAATCCGCACCTACACCCCGGCTCGCATTTTCCTAAATTAATGGCAATGACGCAGAGTATGGGAACGATTTCCATATCTCGTTTTTAAATGCTCATCCTTGTTTATGTCTTAAAATCCATTGTTCCAGTGCATTAAATGATTGCACATTGTCGGGTTCAATTTCGGTATCAGGCAGAGTGATAGCATATTCGTTCTCTATATACATGATCAGGCGCATAATGCCCATGCTGTCCAGTCCCGCTTCCAGCAGATCATCGTTGTCTCCGAATTGTTGCGGATCGGTTACAAAAACCAGTTCCTGAAAGATAAAGTGGCGTAGTTTCTTCTTCATTGCTTTGGTAAGGTATACTTAATAAGTTTGATCTGCGCTTGATAATACCTTAATCCTAGAACAATCAACAAAGATATATGAGATATGGAAATGCCCCGAAAGGTGTAAATAATGGCTGAGACTGGCAACGTCATTATTATTGGAGCAGGGCCGGCGGGCAGTATTGCCGGAGCGTTATTGCAGAATAAAGGCCATCAGGTGAGCATTATTGAGCGTGATGCTTTTCCTCGTTTCAGTATTGGTGAAAGTCTGTTGCCGCAATGCATGGAATTTATTGAACAAGCCGGCATGTTGGAGGCCGTAAAGGCAGCGGGGTTTCAATTAAAAACCGGAGCGGCTTTTTTACACCGGGACAAACATTCACAATTCTGTTTTGCCGATAAATTCACTCGGGGGTTTAATTATACCTATCAGGTTCAACGTGATCGCTTTGATGAGCTGCTGGCTTCTGAAGCACAGCGCGTGGGTGTCGAAATTCGTTGGCAACAGTCGGTGACTGCCGCTGATTTTACTGGAGATAAGCCCGTATTGACGGTTACCGGTAAAAATGGGGACAGTTATTTGGCTGAAGCCGATTTTGTGCTGGATGCCAGCGGTTTTGGGCGGGTATTGCCGCGATTGCTAGACTTGGAAAAACCTGCTGATTTTCCCTTCAGGCAGTCTTTTTTTACTCATATTGAAGACCGTATTGACTGCCAACGCTATGATCGCAATAAAATTCGTATCATCGTGCATCCTGAAATAAGAGATGTCTGGTACTGGCTGATTCCATTCAGTAATGGTCGCTGCAGTGTGGGGGTTGTCGCTGAACCTCATGTTTTCAGCAGGCTGGGCGATGATCAATCCCAGGTTTTTCAACTCATGCTGAAACAGGAACCCGGGTTATCGGCATTATTGAAAAATACTGTCTGGGATACTCCGGTCAACCGCATTAGCGGTTATAGCGCCAATGTTAAATCGCTTTATGGCAAAGATTATGCATTGCTGGGTAATGCTGGAGAGTTTTTGGACCCGGTGTTTTCATCGGGTGTGACTATTGCGATGAAATCTGCCTCTCTGGCGGCTGATGTGCTGGACCGGCAATTTAATCAGCAACCGATAGATTGGCAAACTGAGTTTGTTGAGCCGCTGCAAAAAGGGGTGGAGACTTTTCGAACCTTTGTCACTTCCTGGTATGAAGGTGGACTGCAGGATGTGGTTTTTTATCAGCCGCAGCAAAGCAATATCAAAGCGATGATTTGTTCGATTCTGGCGGGTTATGTTTGGGATGAGAACAATCCTTATGTTAAAAACCCCCGGCTTAGATTAAAGACACTGGTGGAGTTGTGCCGCTTATGAAGTTATATCTGAATGATTTGGGGGTATTATCGGCGGTCGGCAATTCCGGCAAAGAAATGCTGCAACGTTTGTTGGCGGGTGATCGCTCAGGATTGGTCAAGACGCATCAATACAGTCCTGATCGCCCGGTTTATGTCGGAGCGGTGCAGGCCGATTTACCGCCCATCAATGCCGCAAACCGTATTTATGATTGTCGCAATAATCAATTATTGTTAGCCGCTTTAAGCCAGATTCAAGTTACCGTCGATAGCATGATCAAGCAATTTGGAGTTGAACGGATTGGCGTTGTTATCGGTACCAGCACTTCGGGTGTCAGAAATACGGAACTGGCGCTGGAGTCGGTAGTCCGGTTTAATAAAAAGCCGGAACATTTTCATTATAAACAGCAGCAATTGGCTGGCGGAGCGGATTTTCTGGCTCATTTACTAGGCTTAAAGGGACCGGCCTATGCCGTTTCAACGGCCTGTTCATCCAGCGGCCGGGCATTTGCTTCGGCGCGGCGGTTGATTGCTCTCGACTTGTGCGATGCCGTCATTGTCGGCGGCGCTGATAGTTTATGTCGCTTTACCGTTAATGGGTTTGAGGCATTGGAATCAGTATCCGCTGGCTTATGCAAACCTTTTGGCTTGCATCGGGACGGTATCAATTTGGCGGAAGCGGTGGCTTTATTTGTGTTAAGTAAAGAACAAGGACCAGTACAGTTACAGGGAATCGGCGCCAGCAGCGATGCTTATCATTTTTCTGCGCCTGATCCTGATGGTGGCGCTGTCATCATGGCAATGGAAGCAGCACTAAACGACGCGCAAATGAGTGCTACGGAAATAGATTATATCAATCTGCATGGCACCGCTACCGTGTTGAATGATGCGATGGAAAGCAAAGCGGTACAGCGGGTATTTGGAGACAAGGTCGCTGTCAGTTCAACCAAGGGAATGACCGGACACACTTTAGGCGCCGCTGCCGCATTGGAGTTAGGGATATGTTGGATGTTGTTGACACAACAGGATGAGCAAGGCGTTTTGCCGCCCAATATAAATGGCGATGAACTTGATAATAATCTCCCCTTGTTGGATTTTGTTTTGCCGGGACAAAAACTGCAACACAGAGTTAACCACTGTCAAAGTAATTCGTTTGCATTTGGCGGCAATAACATCTCTCTTGTAGCCTCACGGACATGAGCAATATTCAGGTAAAAGAAATTCTGCCGCAGGCAGATAGAATGATGTTACTGGACAAGGTGATTGAATTTGATAATAAATCAATGATAACCGAATTGCGGGTTCGTAATGACGGTTTGTTTGGTGATGAAACAGGTGTGCCGGCATGGGTGGGAATTGAATATATGGCGCAAACCGTAGCTGCCCATACGGGGATGATGAATAAGCTTTCCGGGAAGCCAGTTACTATGGGGTTGTTATTGGGAACCCGGCATTATTCGACTAATATTGATAAATTTGTAGCGGGAATACAATTAAGAGTTAAGGTTGAAAGACTTATCCAGGATCAAGGGTTGAGTGTATTTGCTTGCCGTATTAGCGGCGAGAATATTGAAATTTCAGCTAAATTAAATGTTTATGAACCGGAATATAGATCAATAAAATAATGAGTGAAACAGTTTTAGTGACCGGCTCCAGTCGAGGCATAGGCAAAGCTATTGCTTTGTATCTGGGAAAAAAAGGCTTTGATATTGTGGTGCATTGTCGCAGCAGACGTGCTGATGCGGAACAGACGGCAGATGAAATTAACGCGATGGGACAACAAGCCAGAGTATTACAATTCGATTTAGCCGACAGACAGCAATGTGCCGAACAACTTAACTGCGATATTGAGTGCTATGGTGCCTATTACGGCGTGGTCTGTAATGCCGGGATGACGGCTGATAATGCATTTCCGGCCTTGACTGGAAATCAATGGGATTCAGTGCTGCATAGCAATCTTGATGGTTTCTATAATGTCTTGAATCCGCTTATCATGCCGATGATCCAGCGGCGTAAACCGGGACGTATTGTTACTTTGTCGTCCACTTCCGGGATTATAGGAAATCGTGGACAGGTCAATTACAGCGCTGCCAAAGCCGGTATCATTGGCGCTACCAAGGCGCTGGCATTGGAACTGGCAAAACGCAAGATTACGGTTAATTGTGTCGCCCCCGGGCTTATTGACACGGAAATGCTGGATGACGTACCACTGGATGAAATCAAAAAAATGATTCCGCTCAGACGAGCTGGCGAGGCAAAAGAAGTGGCGGCGACAGTGGCATTCTTATTATCAGAGGATGCCGCTTATATTACCCGACAGGTTATTTCTGTGAATGGAGGGTTGTGTTAATGAAACGAGTAGTTATTACCGGTATGGCTGCGATTACACCGTTAGGGAATGATTGGGAAACAGTTTCTCAGAAACTTAAATCGCAAACGACAGCTATTCAAAAAATGACTGAGTGGGAAAAGTATAAGGGATTAAACACCTGCCTGGGTGCTCCGGTTGAATTTTCCAGGCCCGAACATTATTCCCGCAAGCAGGTACGAGGAATGGGACGCGTTGCCATGCTGGCTACTTATGCATCAGAACTGGCTCTAATTGATGCTGGTTTGCAGAATGATCCCGTATTAAAAAGCGGCCAAACAGGCATTGCTTACGGCAGCTCCTCCGGTAGTTTTGACGGTATCCTGGATTTTACCAAAATGCTGTTAACCCATGACAAAGGCGGCATGAGCGCTACCTCTTATATTCGCATGATGGGACATACTTGTGCCGTCAATATCGGGCTGCATTTCGGTATTAACGGGCGGATTATTCCAACCTCCAGCGCCTGCACTTCCAGCAGTCAGGGTATTGGTTATGCCTATGAAACCATTAAACATGGGATGCAAACCATCATGGTTGCCGGTGGCAGTGATGAATTATCGCCTTCACAGGCGGCTGTATTCGATACCTTGTATGCCGCCAGTACCCGTAATGATGAAGCCGATAAAACACCCCGACCTTTTGATAAAGACCGTGATGGACTGGTGATTGGCGAAGGCGGCGGTACTCTTATTCTGGAAGAAAGAGAGCGTGCGCTTAATCGCGACGCGCATATTTATGCCGAAATCGTCGGCTTCGGTAGCAATTCAGATGGTTTGCATGTCACTCAACCCAATTGCGACAGCATGCAGGTGGCAATGAATTTGGCTTTGCAGAATGCCGGTCTGGATACTGAAACTATTGGGTATGTCAGCGCTCACGGTACTGCGACCGAAGTGGGTGATATTGCTGAAAGTCATGCCACGGCCGCTGTTTTTAGTAACAGGATAGCGATCAGTTCGATGAAGAGTTATACCGGCCATACTCTGGGAGCCTGTGGTGCCATCGAAGCTTTGGCTGCTATACAAATGATGAATGAAGGCTGGTTTCATCCGACTGTCAATCTGGAAAATATTGATCCTGAATGTGCCGACCTTGATTACATTCAAGGCGATATTCGCAGGATAGACTGCGAATATGTCATGAGTAATAATTTTGCTTTTGGTGGAATTAATACTTCATTGATTTTTAAGCGGGTTTAGGGCGCATTGTAAATATTGCAGTTACCACGTTTTAATTCTCATCTCCCAAGAAAGAGTCCGTTGTTTTTTCTATAATATACCGAGGCCGACGCTTGGTTTCAGTGTAGACTTTTGCCAGATATTCACCAATAACGCCGAGACAAAGCA
>CAYYSO010000079.1:0-11356 GCA_964474415.1 uncultured Methylomarinum sp.
GGGAACCACGAATAAATTGAGAGACAGCTGGTTTGCCGGTTTCAGTGGTGATTATTTGGTCGTTGTCTGGGTAGGCAGGGATGATAACAAACCATCCGGATTGACCGGCGCCAGTGGCGCTTTACAAGTATGGATCAGGCTTATGAAACAAATTGCCTTACAATCTGTCAATTTAATTCCACCGGATAATATTGAAATGGACTGGATAGATCCTTTGACGGGGTTGCTGGCCAATGAATCTTGTGAAGGCGCAAAGTTATATCCTTATAGAAAAGGCTCGGCGCCGACAGAGCATTCACAATGCGTTGAGTCTGCTTTTGATAAAGCGAAGCTATGGTTTAATGATTTTTTACAGGATGGTTTTTAAACATGACGTTCAAAATAAACTTACCTATATTTTTACTTTTGTTTTTTGTTGCATCTGGACAGGCCGCCCAAACACCTGAACAGCAGTTAAAGACATTTTTAGCGGCAACACATTCATTGACTGCAGACTTCAAACAGGTCAGTTTCGACCAGTATGGAAATCCGGTGCAAACCAGCTATGGTATTTTTTATTTGAGCAGGCCGGGTAATTTTCGCTGGAATTACCAGAAGCCTTTTATACAGGAAATTATTTCTCATGGAGGCAAGGTGTGGTTTTATGATGCTGATCTGGAGCAGGTTACCATCAAAAAAGTCGATGATTCATTGGGAGCGTCTCCTGCTTTATTATTGAGTGGTGAACTTAATCTGGAAGAAAATTTTAAACTTGAACAGCAAGGTATTGATGAAGACTTGGAGTGGATTAAATTATCGCCCAAAAAAGAACAGAGCGGCTTTAAAACTATTTTAATAGGAATGAGCGATGGTGAATTAGCTGGAATGGAATTGAACGATAATTTCGGTCAATTGACCCGTATCTATTTTACCAACCTTCAACTGAATCCTAAATTGCCTGAAGATGTATTTCGATTTACGGTGCCGGAAGGTGTGGATATTTTTGGACAGTAATCATGTCTGAATCGTGTATACCCAAAAAACGCGAAATTGCTCAGCTTGGAGATGCCATATTACGGGAACAAGCCAGAGTGGTGACAGATTTTGCTGCCAATGCCGTTAAACAAATTGTTGCAGATATGTTGTTGACCTTATCTCAATCAAATGGCGTTGGAATTGCTGCTCCACAGATTTCAGAGTCATTAGGCATCATCATTGTTGCATCCAGATCAACAGCTCGTTATCCCTTAGCGCCTGAAATGGAACCGGTAGTAATGTTTAACCCGAAATATTCAGTATTAAACAATGAGTTGGTTAAAGACTGGGAGGGTTGTTTAAGTATTCCCGGTATCCGGGCATTAGTGCCGCGATATAAAACAATCAGTGTGGAATACAGTAATGCTGAAGAAGAACTGTGCAGGATACAGCTCAACGATTTTGTTGCCCGGGTATTTCAGCATGAATACGATCATCTGCATGGGATGGTGTATCTGGATAGGGTAGAAAATAATAGGGATATTATTTCCGAAACTGAATTTTTGAAGTTATACAATCATTGACAAGTAACTCTTAACATTAAGCTACCGGCTCTGCCTGTGCGAAGCAAATAGGCTCCGCCGTTCCAGAGTAATAGATTTGCTAAATTCTCTTCATCAAGAAGAAAAGGATCGAAAGTTAGATCAGATTTATTTGAATAATTAAAATGAAATGGTGAGTTTTAGCCCCCTTCGAGGGGACTTCCTCAAGCCACCCGCTCTGCGGGTGATATTTGATTTTTTTCGATAAAAATAACCCATACTCTTAGTCTGATGGTTGCAATATGTGGCTTTTTAAATAATCATTTTTCTATCTTTTGTTTTCCACGCCGGGATTTTGACCCCACTCGTTTTTTACTTTTCGCCTTTTTAATTAACGTTTTGTCCATTTTGGATATATTGAGCGCCTGGCCCGCTACTCTGACTTTTTTCAAGGCTTGAAACAAGTCTTTTGGCATGCCGCTTGGTAATTCGACAGTGCTGAAGTTTTCTTCAATTTTAATGCGGGCAATGTGATCGCCATCTATACCAATTTCATTGGCGATTGCACCGACGATATTGCCCGGTTTAACGCCGTGTTTATGGCCAACTTCAATGCGAAACAGTTCCATTTCAATATCACTTCCACGATTTTTGTCGCGTTTGGAACGGCGGCTGTCTGACTGCTTGTCTTTTTGTGAGGAAAGCTCTTGTTTACGAGGTTTTTTGCGTGGCTCTTTAAATAAAAGTGGTGTTTCACCTTGTGATATTTTGGCTAGGGCGGCCGCAATTTCGACAGCCGGGATATCATGTTCTTGTTGGTACTGTTCAATCAACTGAGAGTAAAAACTGAGTTCTTCTGTTGCCAGAGTGTCAGTAATACGTTGTTTAAAGCGGGCAATACGAGTATTGTTAATAAGTTCAGTTGAAGGTAGCTGCATTTCTTCAACTTTTTGTTTGGTAGCTCGCTCAATATTGCTTAATAAGCGTTTTTCTCTTGGAGAAACGAATAATATGGCATCTCCAGTGCGGCCGGCGCGCCCGGTTCGGCCGATACGATGAATATAGGATTCGGTATCATAGGGAATGTCGTAATTTACTACATGGGTGATACGATCAACATCCAGGCCGCGTGCAGCGACGTCGGTTGCAATCAGAATATCCAGGTTTCCTTTCTTTAGATTTTCAATGGCGCGTTCACGAAGCGACTGAGACATGTCGCCATTGATTGCAGAAGCCGAGTGGCCTCGCGCTTCCAGTTTTTCAGCCAGTTCTATTGTGGCTGTTTTGGTTCTGACGAAAATAATCATCCCGTCAAAATCTTCCGCTTCAAGAATACGGGTGAGAGCGTCGAGTTTATGCACACCACTGACAAACCAATAACGCTGGCGAATATTTTCGGCCGTTGTGGTTTTAACTTTAATAGTGATTTGTTCAGGATTGTTAAGATATTTTTGTGCTATTTTTCTGATAGCGGTGGGCATTGTGGCTGAAAAAAGTGCCGTTTGCCGGTTATCAGGGGTTTGCTCTAAAATCCATTCGACATCATCAATAAAACCCATCCGCAACATTTCATCGGCTTCATCCAGTACCAGGCTGTTTAGGTTGGTAAGTCTTAAAGTGCCTTTGCGCATATGATCCATAACCCGGCCGGGTGTCCCGACGATCACATGAGCGCCGCGTTTTAACTGGCGTAATTGCGTACTGTATTCTTGTCCACCGTAAATAGGTAGAACGTGAAAGCCTTTTAATTGTGAGGCGTAACGTTGAAAGGCTTCGGCTACCTGAATAGCTAATTCACGAGTAGGCGCCAATACTAGAACCTGAGGGTCTTTTTGTTTCAGGTCTATACGAGATAGTATAGGTAATGCAAATGCGGCTGTTTTTCCTGTTCCGGTTTGTGCCTGCCCCAAAACATCACGGCCGGCAATAACAAAAGGAATAATTTGTGCCTGAATGGGTGAAGGGTTTTCATAGCCGACGATTTCCAGCGCTTTTAACACGGGAGCTGATAAATCCAGAGTTTGAAATGAGGGTGCGGATGAGATGGTTTCGGACATTAAATAAATCTGTTTGATAAATGAAGGGATATTGCGGTAAGCAAGATAATATCCAACCATTGTACAATAATTGCTGTAATAGTTTTGCAGTTTAATATAAATCAATTGTGATTTTCAGCATAAACTTTGTTGGCGATTAAGAACTTTTTCATATCGGTTCAGTCAGAGACATGTTTTAATCTTTTCTAAAGACTGTGAACGTTTAGTTTTTGTATCTATTCAGCGAGTCTGTAATTTAAGGGCATGTGAAAATGGTATATGCGAATATTGCAGAAACTTGATGAATGGTTTGCGCTTTTCCTTGAATAATACGGTGAAGTCGCTTTTTTTAAACCCTGAGTATATGAGTGGAGATTATATGCTTAAAAATATTGTTTTTTTTGTCGGCTATTTGTTAATCAGTCAGCCGGTTTTAGCCCAATTACCGGATTTCACCGAAATGGTAAAGGAGAGCGGCAAAGCGGTGGTTAATATCAGTACCACACAGAAAGCATCGCAGCTTGAGAGTGGTTCAGGTTTGCAACAAATTCCAGACGATGTGCCGCCGCAGCTGGAAGAATTCTTCAGGCGCTTTTTTCAAGGGCCCGGGCGAGGATTTGTACCCAGAGATACAAAATCATTAGGCTCGGGTTTTATTATTTCTGAAGACGGTTATGTGTTGACCAATCATCATGTGGTTAAAAATGCCGATGAGATTGTAGTTAAGCTGGCTGATCGTCGTGAATTAGAAGCAAAACTGATTGGCTCTGATGAAAGTTCCGATGTTGCTCTGTTGAAAGTGGATGCGACAGATTTACCAGTAGTTGAGGTTGGCTCATCAAAAAAATTACAAGTGGGTGAATGGGTCTTGGCGATTGGCTCACCCTTTGGTTTTGAGCAATCAGCAACAGCAGGTATTGTTAGCGCCAAAGGCCGTAGTTTACCCGGCGGGAACTATGTGCCTTTTATTCAGACGGATGTCGCTATCAATCCGGGTAATTCCGGCGGTCCCCTGTTTAATATGGAAGGCGAGGTTGTGGGTATGAATTCACAAATATATAGCCGTTCCGGCGGTTATATGGGTTTGTCGTTTGCTATTCCAATTGATGTGGCAATGAATGTAATGCGGCAAATTAAAACCAAGGGTAAAGTTTCTCGAGGTTGGCTGGGTGTGCAGATTCAGGATGTAACTCGTGAACTGGCCGAATCTTTTGGTATGGATAAGCCTTATGGCGCACTGGTTGCCAAAGTTATTGCCGACAGTCCTGCAGAAAAGGCGGGGATAAAAATTGGTGACATTATTATTGAGTTCAATGGCAACGAAATTGAAACATCCTCTGAATTACCGCCAATTGTCGGTATGACACCTATTGACCAAAATGCTAAAGTTAAAGTGATTCGGCAAGGAGATAGTAAAATACTTAATGTTAAAATTGGTTTATTACCAGATCAGGAACAACTGGCCGGTGTACAGGAAACAGCTGTTAATCGTCTGGCAGTTATAGTAACTGACCTGACTGCAGAACAACGTAAACAATTACAGGTCGAAAAAAATGGAGTACTGGTACAGGATGTAAAAAATGGCGTTGCCAGGAACGCCGGTATTCGTCGTGGCGATGTAATTTTGAGAATTCAAAATCGGATGATTCGAAACGTAGCGGATTTTGAAGAAACTGTTTCCACACTGCCAACAGGAAGATCTATTGCTGTGTTAATTCAACGGCGCGGCAGTCCGGTATTTTTAGCGTTGAAATTAGAAAAGTAAATAAAATTACGACACATGATGGAAGTCCATTTCCGTCATGTGTTGTCTTTTAATCGAAGGATTTATGAATGTGTTCTAATGCTTTATGTGCTGCTTTAGATGCTAATTCACTATGTTTTTTATTGGCATGATCTATCGCTTCATTTAATTTTTTAATTGCCATGTCCATGTGCTTCTTTCTTTCATGGTGCTCTTGAGAGGCCATTTTTGCATGATGCAAAGCTTCTTTGCTATGTTCTAATATTAATTTCAGATGACCTTTCTCAGCATGACTGGCTGCAACAGCGGCATGTTCCAGCGCATTAGCGCTATGATGTTCACCAGCATACACTGCATTTGAAAATAGTAAAAATACAGATGACAGCATTAAACCCGGTAAAATTGTTTTAAAAGTCATTATCTTATCTCCTCATTAATTATTATTAACCATTCTTTCGAATAGCGCCTATTTGACAACTTATGAGCAATTATGTTCAAACCATACAACATCTATGGAAATCGGTTTGAATTAATGATCATATGAATTGTCCGATTCATTAGAATTAATCATTTTGGGGGGTTATGTTATGGGTTGGCGAGCACGTAAACATGAAGAAATTTATACGGATGAAGAAATTAATCTCCGCTTGAAAGAAGAGTTGCCGCATTGGTATTTAGAAAAAGGCTGGATACGGCGAAAATATAAAACCAGTGGCTGGAAAGCGACTTTGATGGTGGTTAATACGGTCGGGCATTTAGCAGAGGCAGCTTTTCATCATCCGGATTTAACGGTTTCTTATGCGTTTGTTATCGTAAAGCTTGTGAATCATGCCGCCAAAGGGGTTACCAATAAGGACTTTGAATTGGCGCACAAAATTGAACAGGTGGTGATGTGGCAACCCGGAAAAGAAGGCGGGGCTTTAGAGGGAACCCCTGACGATCCGCGATTTAAATATATAAAATACGAGTAACTACTCAGCGTAATTAATTGAACGAAAAGTATTTAATATCAGTTGCTTGCGGAAGAAGTGTATGTGACATGGAGTCACATTCAAGCCTACATGGATGTATTCACGGCGTCTTCTGGAGTAAGTGACTGATATTAAATACATATATACGCTGAATAGTTACAAATACGATTGATTTGTTATCAGCGATCAAAAAATATAAGGATGATCAGCCTCAAAACCATGAACTTTGGCTTCAGGGCTGAACTCAGGGGGGTGCCAGCTTTGAGACTGTGGCTCGCAAAAGTATTGTGCCAGCCATTTAGCCTGATCTCGAATAGGGCGTATGAAAGCATAGAGTTTACCGTTCGGCAATTCAGCTACATCACCCAAGGCAAAAATGTTTTTATCGCTGGTTTTTAAAGTCTGGTTGACCAGAATGCCGCGACCGGTTTGTAAACCAGCCTGTTCGGCCAGGGCAATTCTGGGTTTGAAACCACAGGAAACAATAACGCCATCAAAGGTATCTTGAGTATTTTCAGCCCGCACACAAACTTTATCAGATTCTTTTATAATGCCTTTTACAGTCTGATTCAGTCTAACTTCCATACCAAGATTCTGTAATACCTTTAATAATTTATCAGAATCATCTTCTAGCAGTTGTCGCTCCATCAATCTGTCCATGGCATGAAACAGGCAAACTTTATCACCAGATACAGCAAGATCAGAAGCAACTTCACAGCCGATCAGGCCACCGCCGATGACACCCCATTCCGGATTTTTCTGTTTATCCAGAAATGGCTGTCGGAATCTTCTTAGCTTAATCAGGTCTTGCAGGCTATTTAGCAGAAAAAAATTGTTTTTGTAGGGTTGGAAAGGTGGAGGAATTAAGGCATCGCTACCCGTAGCAATGATTAATTTTTCGTAATCGAGTTTTTCGACTTCATCTATTCCTCTGACTGATATAGATTGATCATGACGGTTGATACTGGTGACTTCTACATCATTGATGACGCAAATATTCTTTTCTTGCAGCGCACTGAATGTTTTTAGAATAATGAACTGTTCAATATCTTGCTCACTAAATCCACGGGATAACAAGGGTCTGGAATAATATCCCTGATTTTCCTTGGTTAATAAGGTGATTTTAGCATCGGGCGATAATTTTCTGTATTGTTCGGCAAAGGTTACACCGGCAATACCTGACCCGATAATGATAACTTTCATAGTGTGCTCCCTAAGTGCTATTTGAGCCTGTAAATTGCTATTCATGGCATCATAATTTGGTTTTATGATAATAGGTTTTGGAATTTTAATAAATAACCATGCAAAATAATAAAGTAAGCCAAATTGTAGTATTTGGAGAAGTATTATTTGATTGTTTTCCCGATGGTAGTCGGGTTTTAGGCGGCGCACCTTTTAATGTTGCCTGGCATTTGCAGGCATTTAATGTACATCCTTTGTTTGTATCCCGGGTGGGCAATGATGAAGACGGCAGAAATATTCTTGCAGTCATGCAAAAATGGGGTATGAGCACGGAAGCCGTGCAAACTGATTTGATTCATCCTACAGGTAAGGTATCGGTAAGATTTGCTGACAATGAGCCTCATTACGAAATAGTAGCCGATAGTGCATATGATTTTATTGATTCAGCAAAATTACCGGTTCTGCCGGAAAATTGCATTTTATATCACGGTAGTTTAGCTTTTCGGCAAACAGTTTCATTTCAATGCTTATCGTGTTTACAACAACAGAAAACACTAACAAAATTTGTAGATGTTAATTTGCGTTCTCCATGGTGGAATTTAAATAGTGTACAAAACCTGGTTCAGGATGCGGATTGGATAAAGTTAAATAGAGAAGAGTTAAATACATTATCAGAGCTTGCAGACAATTTTATGACTAACGACAGAATGCTGTTGATAACACATGGCCCATCCGGGGCCAGTTTAATGAGGCAACAGGGTGAGATACTTCAAGTAACACCGGAAAAAGAAACGAAAGTCGTTGATACGGTTGGCGCCGGAGATGCTTTCAGTAGTGTAATGCTATTAGGTATTCTGAGAGATTGGCCATTAACACTTTGTCTTCAAAGGGCTCAGGAGTTTGCCAGTGCGGTTGTTGGTATTCGTGGCGCCGTTAGTTTGGATAAGGCTTTTTATCAACGCTTTATTGATATTTGGCAGTTATGATAGCAATTTATAGCTTGCGTAGCCTTATAGATTATTACAGTTGTTGAAAGTCAAAGTGAAAACAGGATGACATAAAAGTGCTGATAATGCTTGTAATTATATATGTTATAACATAACATTATTTTTTTACGAGTTACTTAAAACACGGATAAATGTATAGGAATCGTTCATTTTGTATTTTATATTTGCTATTGATCAGCCCTTCATTAACTTATGCAGAATCTGTACATGTTCAGGAACTGGATAAATTGATAATTAGTACTCCATTACCCCAGTCTACCGCTAACACAGCTTTGCCGGTTTCGATTTTGAGCGGTAATGAATTACGCATCAAGGCGGCTTCGACTATCGGGGAAACCTTGAAAAATGAACCGGGTATCAGCAGCCAGTCTTTTGGCCCTGGGGTGGGACGCCCCGTTATTCGAGGACAATCAGGGTCTCGGGTACATGTGCTGCAGAATGGTCTGGACAGCCTGGATGTCTCTTCATTAAGTCCTGATCATGCCAACAGTACCGAACCTTTACTGGCAAAGCGGATAGAAGTACTCAGAGGGCCGGCAACACTGCTTTATGGCAGTGGCGCTATTGGCGGTGTTATCAATGTTCTGGATAACCGGATTCCCGACAGTCTTCCGGAAAATAATCTGCAAAGCGCTGTCGAACAACGCTATAACAGCGTGAATGAAGGAAAATCCACCGTTTTTAAATTGGATGGCGGCAAAGATATGTTTGCCTGGCATTTAGATGGTTCTTATCGCGATAGCATTAACTTACAAATCCCCGGCAATGCGTTTGCGAATATGGCAGAAAAAGGCAGCCACGAACGGTTGCTGAATTCCAATACTCATGCCCGTAGTGGATCCGCCGGTTTTTCAATCATTGGCGAACAAGGATTTGTCGGTTTTTCAGTTAATCATCTGGATAATAATTATGGCGTTCCCCCGGGATCTGGGAAAGATCCGGAACTGGCGCGAATCAAACAGAGACAAAACCGGTATGACATGAAGTCGGAACTGAATGCCCCTTTTAAATGGGCTGAAAAAATGCGCGTTCGTTTAGTTTATAATGATTATCAACATGCTGAAATAGCCAATGGTAACGTCGGAACCGTGTTTACCAACCAGGGTTTTGAAAGCCGGATAGAACTGATCCAGAAACCCTGGGCAATTTTTAACCATGGGGTTTTCGGCGCACAAACTAAAAACTATCAATTTTCTGCAGTTGGAGAGGAATCGCTGGTTCCAAAATCCGATGTGAATAACTTCGGTTTTTTTACTTTACAGGACATTCATGCAAAAGACTTTATTTACGAAATAGGGGTGAGAATAGAGCAACAATGGATAGACCCACAAGGCAACAGAAATACATCAACCTCTCATACACCCATCAGTTTTTCTGCATCCGCATTATGGAGTGTTAATGATGAAGATTCCATTAAATTGACTTTTTCAAGATCACAACGAGTGCCAAACGTTCAGGAATTATTTGCATTTGGACCTCATCTGGCGACGAGTAGTTTTGCTATAGGTAATAATGACTTAATTGAAGAAACTTCGCATAATCTTGAATTGGGCATTCATCTGGATCATGATTGGATACAGGCAAATTTTAATATGTTTCATAACTGGGTACAGGATTATATTACCGCTGTGGATAGTGGCCGGTTCTTCAATACGGCGAGTAATCGATTCTTATCTATTTGTAGTGGACTGAGTTGTTTGCCGGTTTTTAATACCCAACAACGGGATGCCGAGTTTCAAGGCTATGAGATACAAGTGACCATTCCGCTTTTAAGTAGTCGTTATGGGCAGTTGGAAAGTCAGTTATTTAGTGATTATGTGCGAGGATGGTTTACTCGTGGTGGCGATATTCCGAGGATGCCGCCATTGCGCTATGGTATGCAATTAGCGTGGAACAACGTGGCTTGGGATTCTACTATTCGAATCACCCGGGCGGAAAAACAGAATCATCCTGGCGTTAATGAAACACAAACAGATGGTTATTGGCTACTGGATTCGGCGGTGAATTATCGCTTGTCACTCGATAAATATGCCGATATGTTATTGTTTGTTAAAGGTAATAACTTGCTTGACCAAGATATCCGTAATTCGGTTTCTTTTTTAAGAGATATTGCCCCGCAAGCAGGTAGAGGCGTTGAGCTGGGTGTGAGGATAGAATTTTAATAATGAATAGCAATATTTATAAAAGGCGATGACAGAAAATATTAATCAGGCTCTGCATAAAGCGCAAAGCGAATGCAACCGTTCCGGTTTACGACTGACAGATAAACGCTGCAATATTTTAAAAATATTGTTACAGGTGACAGAGCCTTTATCAGCCTATGATATTGCCGATCATTATAAAACCGAATATGGTGAATCGTTGTCGGCGATGTCCGCCTATCGGATGTTGGATTTTTTGTTGCAGGCAGGACTGGTGCACAAGCTGGAAACAACCAACCAGTATCTGGCCTGCTCGCACATTGTCTGCGAACATGAACATCAAGTTCCTCAATTTCTGATTTGTGATCAGTGTCATAGTGTTATAGAAGTGGGTTTACGCAAACAGTTAATTAATGAACTGAAAGCCAGTATAGCAAGCACCGGATTTGTGTTATCCAATCAACAATTGGAGTTGCACGGTCTCTGCGAAGTTTGTCTGGGTAAACAGTCAGATAAATAAGGAGATAAAGGACAGATGTTAACAGTTCTTTTTTTGTGATTGGGAAAAGTAACCCGTTATTGGTAATATAGCTAGTTTTATTTACCGGATTTTACTGCTTTATGGATAACCAGCAATATTCATTGCGAGCAACTAATTTGTCATGTATCCGTGATGACAGGGTTTTGTTTTCCAGGCTTAGTTTCACCATCACGCCTCAGCAGGTTTTATTGTTGGAAGGAAAAAACGGCAGTGGTAAAACTTCATTATTGCGTATTTT
>CAYYSO010000080.1:0-11287 GCA_964474415.1 uncultured Methylomarinum sp.
TTTTGATAATCAGTATGTACAGCAAGGCAGGCAATTTCAGCGGATTTGCCATCATCCATCCTATGCAGGGCAGTACAGCCGATGATAAGGCCATCGCGTTCTATGACGATATAATCATCAATTTCCATTTCCAGTTTTTCTCTGGAACGCTTTACCAATCGGCCTTGCTGTTCCAGTGGTTTGATGAGTTCCAGTATGCCGCCAATATCATCTAAAGTGGCAGGACGAATTTCTTCAAATGCAGTGGCGCTGATCAATGTGCCAATACCATCACGGCTAAATAATTCAAGCAACAGCGCTCCGTCAACATGCCTATTGATCAGATGAACCCGATTGACACCCTGCTGACTGCTTTCAATAGCGGCTGAAAGTGACCTGTATATGGTATCTGGAATATCAGTATGTTGATCCAGAAGAATTTGCGCCTCATAGGTAGTCATTTGTTGGATAGGCTGATTATTCTCGGGTGACAGGCAATCCTGTTCCGTGAGTAAAATGAGTTTTTCAGCTTGCAGTGAAATGGCAACTTCAGTAGCCACCTGTTCTGCCGCCAGATTGAAGACTTCACCACTGGGAGAGTAACCTATGGGTGATACCAGAACGACATTGTTTTGACTCAGTTGTTGGTGGATAGCCTGATGGTCAATACGACGAACTATGCCGGTATGACAATAATCAATTCCTTTGATGATACCTAAAGGTTTAGCCGTCACAAAATTACCGGATGCGACTTTTATTTTAGCCCCGGCCATCGGCGAATTAGCCAGGCCCATTGATAATAATGCCTCAATTTCAACACGGACCAGTCCAGCCGCTTCTTTTACATACTGTAAAGTTTGCTCGTCGGTAATGCGTAAATTTTTATGAAATTTAGGGGTGATGCTCTGTTGTTGCAAGCGTTGATCAATCTGAGGACGAATGCCATGAACTAGTACCAGGCGGATGCCGAGACTTTTTAACAGGGCAAAATCATGAATCAGGTTATCAAAATGTTGGTAGAGCGCTTCGCCGTTAAAAAAAACGACGAACGTGCGATTCCTGTGGGCGTGAATATAAGGAGATGAGCTTCTGAACCAGTTGACAAAAGCAGTTTTGTGATTTGAATTAGGAGAGGTAGTCGTAGTCATTATACAGTTGGCCACCCCATTGATGGGGTGGCACTGGCATCTGTAATTTATTCGAAGTTATCCGTGACAGCCCCTTTAGATGCAGAGCTAACCAGTTTTGCATATTTGGCTAATACACCGCGTGTATACCGTGGTGCCGGTTGTTGCCATTTTTCCATGCGGCGGGCAATTTCATGTTCATTGACATGTAGTGTCAATTGTTTGTTTTCTGCATCAATAGTGATATTGTCGCCATCTTTGACAATAGCCAGGGCGCCGCCAACCTGTGCTTCCGGGGTGATATGTCCTACCACAAAGCCATGGGTACCGCCGGAGAAGCGCCCGTCAGTAATTAATGCAACATCTTTACCCAGGCCTTTGCCCATGATAGCGGAGGTAGGGGAGAGCATTTCCCGCATACCTGGTCCGCCTTTAGGACCTTCGTAACGGATGACAATCACATCGCCTTTGACAATATCTCCATTTAGAATACTTTGCAATGCCTGTTCTTCAGCATCAAAAACTTTAGCTGTACCAGTAAAAACCAGACCCTCTTTGCCGGTAATTTTGGCGACAGCGCCTTTTGTAGCCAGATTACCGTAAAGAATAGCTAAATGACTGTCTTTTTTGATTGGATTGTCCAATGGACGAATCATATCCTGGTTTTGCGGATAAGGTTGTACTTCAGCCAGGTTTTCCGCCAGTGTTTTACCAGTTACTGTCAAACAGTCTCCATGCAATAAGCCTTTATCGAGCAAGATTTTCATCAAGGGTTGAATACCGCCAATTTCAATCAATTCGGCCATTTGGTAACGGCCGCTGGGTTTTAGATCTGCCAGCATGGGTACATGTTCGCCGATACGGGTAAAATCATCCAAAGTCAAGTCGATATGACTGGCATTAGCCATCGCCAGTAAATGCAAAACAGCATTGGTTGAACCCCCTAATGCAATAACCACAGTGATTGCGTTTTCAAACGCTTCTTTGGTCATAATGTCGCGGGGTTTTATATCTTTTTTCAGTAGTTCCAGTATCGCAGCGCCGGCACGTTCGCAGTCCAGTCGTTTATCTTCAGAGACTGCGGCTTGTGCTGAACTGTTAGGTAAGCTCATGCCTAGCGCTTCAATTGCAGAAGCCATGGTGTTGGCTGTATACATACCGCCACAGGATCCCGCGCCCGGAATGGCTTTGGATTCGATAGCTTCCAGTTCGGCATCGTCAATTCTGTTATTGGCTCGGGCGCCAACCGCTTCAAAAACCGAAACAACATCTAGTTTTTTGTTTTTATGACAACCGGGCAGGATAGTGCCGCCATAGACAAAAATGGCAGGACGGTTTAGTCGTGACAGGGCAATCATGCAACCCGGCATGTTTTTGTCACAACCGCCAATCGCCACGACACCATCAAAACCCTGGCAACCGGTCACTGTTTCAATTGAATCGGCAATGACTTCACGGGATACCAGTGAATATTTCATTCCTTCAGTACCCATGGAAATACCGTCAGATATGGTGATAGTATTGAAAATGACTGCTTTGCCGCCTGATTGATCAACTCCTCGGGCGGCATCGTCAGCCAGTTTATTAATGTGCATGTTACAAGGTGTGACCATGCTCCAGGTTGAAGCGATGCCTATTTGAGGTTTACTGAAATCTTCGTTTTTAAAACCGACGGCGTGCAGCATTGCCCGACTAGGGGCACGTTCCATGCCGTCAACAACTTGGGATGAGAAGGTGCGAGTATTTTTATCACCTGGATTGGCCATGTAAGCGATTCCTGTGTTTGTAATGTTAATTATTTAAAATAAGGAACGAGAATGAAAAACCTTAAAAACAGGGAAGTTGAGGATTTCGTTACCTTGCTTGGTGGGGTTAAAGTTCCGCTTCCATTGTAATGTGGATTTATCGCACAGATTATTCCGTGTGCGTTTCTTAGAACGTATCCCAATTGCTGGTTTTGCGGCGCCAGCTCAATTTAGGCAGAATAAATCCTAACAGAACACCAAACAAAGACAGGATACCTCCATATAAGAACCAATCCTGATTGGCGCTGTCTTCCAGTGCCTGATTTTCCCGTTTCAGTTGTTGCAGTTCTCTTTCAACAGAAATGACGCGTTCCTGCAATTGATCTCGTTGATGTTTTAACTGTACGGCATTTGCCGCGGTTTGTTTTAAATCATTTAATTCTTTACTTAATTGGTCGCGTTCTTGAGTCAGCGTTTGATTGGACGCAAGGGCACTATTGTTATTGCCTTTCAATTGCTGCAGTTCTTCATTAATGAGCTTGTTTTCCTTCTGCAGTTCTTGCAGTTGTTTATTAGCTTTGTTCAGATACCAGCGACTAATCGGTTTCGGAGTGGTATGCCGGGTTAAAATGTAACCTTCAATACCCCCTGTGCGTACTTTGCTATAACCAGATGCCTTGTTTTCTTCAATGACAGTTAAAGGGGTTCCGCTGGGTAACATTTTTAAAATCTTGCTGCGGTTGCTTTCGCTGCTTCTGAGGGTGAATTTTATAGAATCGGTAACATAGACTGTTTTTGCGCTGACAGAGGTACTGATAATTAGTAGAACGAATAAAGAACTGAGTAAATTTTTCACAAATAGGCTCTTTTTATATAAGTTTGAAAGCTAAGGAATGTACAAGCTATTCCATTTCCATTCCTGATTCTAGCGAATTTATTGGCAGATGAGAAATTCCAGCAATGCTTTTTGTGCGTGCAGTCTGTTTTCAGCTTCAGCAAAAACAACACTTTGTGGGCCGTCAATGACTTCGGCACTGACTTCTTCACCGCGATGAGCAGGGAGACAATGCATGAATAAAGCATCGTTATGGGCGGCCTGCATGGTTTTTTCATTAACCTGAAAATTCTTAAAGGCGATTTCACGCTTTTTTTGCTCTGCTTCTTGGCCCATGCTGGCCCACACATCCGTTACAATCAGATCGGAATTGCTGGCTGCCGCTTCGGCGTTATCAAAAATACGGATTCTGTCACCGGCATTAGCAACGATACTTTCAAGCGGAAGAAATTCGTCCGGACAGGCAATGTTTAATTGAAAATTAAACATTTTCGCTGCATTAATATAGGAATGGCACATGTTATTACCGTCACCAATCCAGGTGACTGTTTTGCCCTCTATATCTCCTCTGTGTTCAAGATAAGTCTGCATATCAGCCAGTAATTGGCAGGGATGTAGCAAGTCTGTCAAGCCGTTGATGACTGGAACACTAGAGTGTTTTGCAAAGGTGGTGACCGTCTCATGCTCGTGAGTTCTCAGCATAATACAATCGACCATGCTGGAGATGACTTTGGCGCTGTCTTCCAGGGGTTCCCCACGGCCAAGTTGCGTGTCCCGGGGAGATAAAAACAACGCGCTACCACCAAAATGCGTCATACCGGATTCAAATGAGATGCGTGTACGGGTAGATGATTTCTCAAATATCATCGCCAGAACCCGGCCTTTTAAAGGTTGATAATTGGGGTCGCGATTATTTTTAAACTCTGTAGCTCTGTGGATCAGAGTGCGTAATTCGCCACTTGATAAATCCAGCAGGCTGATAAAGTGTCTGGGGTGCATAGTCATTAAGGCTATTGTGTATATTCATTTATAAGATCTGACAAACACTCCGTCAGACTGTTAATTTGATCATTATCGATAATCAGCGGCGGTAACAGACGAATTGTTTTTTCAGCAGTCACGTTAATCAGTAAGCCTTTTTGCAGGGCTTTTGCAACCAATTCTGTGCATGGCTCGGATAAATCAATTCCTATCATTAAGCCCATGTTGCGGATATTGGTAATTTGCTCATTAGTTGCCGTTTTTTGGGAAAGCAGGTTACATATTTTCCAGCCCTTGTTTTCGGTTTGTTCGATCAGGTCAGTCTGTTCCAGGGTTTCAATAACGGCTAATGCTGCACTGCATGCCAACGGGTTTCCGCCAAAAGTGGAACCATGGCTTCCTGCACCCAGTAATTTCGCCGCTTCACCTTTGGCCAGGCAAGCGCCTATCGGTACGCCATTGCCCAGGGCTTTAGCCATGGTGCAGACATCAGGAATAATATTGCTGTGTTGAAATGCCAGGAATCTTCCGGTACGCCCGACGCCGGTCTGAATTTCGTCTAGCATCATCAGCAGATTGTGTTGGTCGCAAAGTGAACGTATTTGATTCAGATAATCCGCTGCCGGAATATTTACACCACCTTCTCCCTGTACCGGTTCGACCAGAATGGCGACAATATCGGGGTACTGGGCTAAAGCCTGTTCAATCGCATTTACATTATTGAAGGGAATATGGATAAAGCCTGGCAGCAAAGGGGTAAACCCTTGTTGTACTTTTGGATTTCCGGTTGCACTCAATGATCCTAGAGTGCGGCCGTGAAAGCTTTTTTCCATAGTCAGGACGACAGGATTGTCAATGCCGCATTGATGACCATATAAACGCGCTATCTTCAGTGCCGCTTCATTGGCCTCTGTCCCGGAGTTACAGAAAAAAACATTATCCATGCCACTGAGGCTGGTTAATTTGTCAGCCAGTTTTTCCTGTGAGGCTATGCCGTACAGATTTGATGTATGTAATAGCTTTTTACTCTGTTCGCAAATAGCCTGATGGACGACAGGGTGGGCATGGCCAAGATTGCAGACAGCTATACCGGACAGCGCATCAAGATAACGATTATTGTGGGTATCCCACAGCCACACTCCTTCGCCCTTGTTAAAAGTGACGGGCAGGCGTCCATAGGTAGGCATGATATGACTGGTCATAGTACAAAGATTTCTATGCTCAAGGCTCAAAGCCTCTAAAAAAACCCTCAATTATATTTTTTTAGTGACTACTGAGCAATAATTAGTTTTAAAAAGTGTTAGCCCAAAGCAGTTATGTTTTCCTTTTTGGTTGAAATATTCCAGGAGGGGCAATGGCAAAGGTGATATTGACCATGAACCAGCAAACTGCAGCATGTCATATTCATACTTGGTAAAGATGACGAATCAGCCAGGCGTTGACCGGTTCGGGCTTGCCCAGGAAAAATCCCTGACCAAACTCAATGCCGGTTTCGCGTAGAAAGCTCAATGTTTTTTCATCTTCAATAAACTCCGCCACGCTCTGCATGGACAGATCCGCAGCCAGGGTATGCACAAGTTTAAATAGACGCTGAATAGTGGGGCGCTGATCAATCATGCGGGTCAGGCTGCCGTCTATTTTCAGGTAGTTCGCCGCGCCGACTTCGGCCAGTTCAACCACCGTTTTCAGTGAGGAGAAACCGGTGCCAAAGTCATCGATGGCGAATGTAACTCCGGTTTCGTGGTGTAGTTTGATAACCTGTTCAGTGCTGTTCAGCATGGTCTGTTCGGTGAGTTCAATCACCAGGGTGAGATTTTTCAGCGGTCCCTGAATTATGCGTTTTAAGTGTTGCTGATAGTGTGGGCTGCTCAATGAGGCGGGGGAACAGTTGATAAACAGCGGACGATTCAGCTGTTCCAGCGCCTGGGTATGGCGCTTGATGGTGTTCAGAATGAGGGTGTCAAAGCGCTCAATCAAATTCAGTTCTATCAGTTTGTCAATAAACAGCCCGGCGCTCAGGATGTCGGTATCCGTGCTGAGTCTCCCCAAGGCCTCAAACGCGGCGATTTTGCTGTTTTGGGTGTTGATCAGCGGCTGAAGGTGAATATCCAGTTTGTCTTGTTCCAGTAGTTGGTGCAGGTTGACGCTCATGCTCACCTGGGCTTTGATCCAGGTATTAATGGGATCAAGGGCTGCTTGATCATCCAGCAACTGGTTTTCCTTGAGAGCGTGAACATGCAGATAGCGCATCAATTGACGGATGGTGGCGCGGTCCACCAGCTTGAGATGGGTCAGATTGATAGTGTGCTGGGTCAGATCTCCCCCTTGTTCAGCCAGAGTGTTGCTGATGGGGTGTAAAAGCGTCTGGGTTTCATCCGCATTCAGCCCCAGAGTGAGCACATAGAAGTCGCCCATCAATCCTTGGGTGTAAGCCAGGTGAGGGCGGTTTTTTTCCAGTGCGCATTGTAGCTGGTTTTGTACCTGTTCCAGGATTACATCGCCGGCATCTTCACCTTTAAGTTGGTTGGTACGGTTCAGGTTGCGCACATTAAATAGTGTCAGGTAGGCTGGTTTGCGAATATAGCCCAGATTTTCGATGAAGTTGAGAAACAGGCTCAGCCGGTCGGTTTCGTAATTGAAATAAAGGGTGGTTAGCAGAGCGCTGAGCTGTTTTACCCCTGCGGTCAGATCGTTGTAAAGCAGATAGGCTTGCTCGTAGTGCTGTTGCAGTAGTTTGACGTACAGCAGCGCGGCCTGGCGCATGATGTTCTTGTGGGCGTCATGCACCTCCGTGCAGGCGAGGGGATCCAGGCAAACCACCAAGGTTTCCGGGTAGCTCAGCGCCTCAATAAAGTGAATATTGTTGGTGGCGAGATGTTCAAAAACGTCCAGGTTGTTTTCTGTCAGTGCTTTTCTCAGTGCACGAAACCAACGGTCATAAATTTGCAACAGATACTGTTTTTCCGGTTTCGCCAGTGCAGGAAACAGGTCATTTTCCTGAGCCAGTGCATGCAGGTAACGCTGGGCGATAATGTTTTTACTGTGCTCAAACGCCCGGTCTATTCGCTCAAAGGCATCCAGCGGGCTATCATACTGCGCCTTGAAGTAATCAAGCATGATTTGTTTGAGTGCGTTAATCTCCCCCAATAGTAGCGCGTAGGGCAGTTTGAGTTCCAGCGCGGTTTGCGCAATGGTCTCTGCTGCCTGAGGGGTTTGCTCCGGATGGAGGGCTACTTTGAGAAATGCGCGTACCATGGTGTCCACCGGTGCGAACTGTTGTGTGGTCAGGGCATCAGGAGGGTGTTTCTGGCGAAAAGCATTGAGTGCTTCAATGAAATGGTCGATTTGAATGTCAGTCAACTGCATAACCTGCTATTGCCATAGGCAATAAAAATTCATGTTTGAAGAATATGATCACTCTAGCCTATTTTTCTTGATTTTGGAACAGGAAAAATTATTTTGTTAGCCTAAAGCTGTAATGCTTTTTTTGTGAGAAAAGAAGGGAGAGAATGACGGAAGAGACTGCTCGACAATTGGTTCTGAGTGCACACCAGGTCAAGCGTCTGGGAGCCTTTCCAGGAACTGACATTTTACAATACGGGTCATACCGACATATTGCTATTTTTAATTAGCATATCGCAATATACTTTTGTATGAGGCGTTTTTTAATACATTCTTGCTACAGTTTTCCTTTTACAGCCTATTTTCTCCTCTTTCTTACACCATTACCGCATTGATTGGCCTTTTGATAAATTTTGGACGGATTTTTCCCCTGGCTATCGCTTTGGAAATTTTTTTGAGGTTGTGTACGGCACAGACTAAGAGCATGTCTGAGAACTCAGCTTTTTTGAGGGGGGGCGAGTAGTTACCCAAAAACTATATTATAGTGTTTTAAAATCAATTTTAACCATTACATATTAATATATGTGGTGGGCTGACTTATATGTTAGTTATCAGACAGCCTACTATAGTGGCCCACTTTGGTACCGAGGGAGCCTCCGGCCTGGTCTCTCATCCTCAAGACCCTCGATATCGAACTCATTCATGCCAATACCCCTCAGGCAAAGGGACGGTTGAACGGGCCAGGCAGACCTTGCAGGATCGTTTGGTCAAGGAGGTCTGTCTGGACGGTATCTCGGATATCGATACGGCAAATGTTTTTCTACCGCGGTTTATCGCTGAGTATAATCAGCGCTTTGCGGTACAGCCTCAAAATCTGACTGATACACACCGAAAGGTTTTGCACAATTCTGATGAGATCAGTTGGATCTTCAGACCGTGGATAAGGCTAAAGGATAAACCAACCAGAAAGCCGCTCATTCACCCCAGCTTACATGATTCATACCGAGGGCCACATGAGGGGACATTTTAGAATTGGGTTGACAGAAAAGTAGTTTAAAAAGCGGTCTTTTATCCTGCTTCTAATCCTGATAATATTACTGGGTATTTATTTGTAAAATAGGTGTTTTTGTAATGGATGTTATAGACAGAATTAAAGATCAGCTGACAAATCCAGTTGTATTGTATATGAAAGGTACTCCTGATTTTCCTCAGTGTGGCTTTTCTGGCCAGGTTGTGCAGGTGCTGTCTGCTTGCAATGCTAAATATATGTATATTAATATTTTTGAAGATCCTGAAATGCGTGAAGCGTTGAAAGAATATTCGAACTGGCCAACCTATCCGCAGTTATACATTAACGGTGAACTAGTCGGTGGCTGTGATATTGTTATGGATATGTATAACAAGGGAGAATTGCAATCTGCGCTGGCCACTGCAGGCGGGGTTCAGAAATAACACGATGGGGTAGTGGGGTGTAGGTACGAATTTATTCGCGCTGTGCGGATAAATTCACACCTACATTCAATAAGGCGGCTGATTTAATGACAATAGCCTTTAATTTTTTTCCAGTTCCTCCAGACTTTTCCAGCGATTGACGATCATACAGAATAATTCGGCCGTTTTTTCTGCATCGTAAAGGGCAGAATGTGCTTTTTCCTTATCCCATTCCAATCCGGCTGCTTGGGCTACTTTAGCCAGAACCGTTTGTCCATAAGCCAGTCCACCCAGTGTTGCTGTATCAAAACAGCTAAACGGGTGAAAGGGGCTTCTTTTTATTTTCGTTCTGTCAATAGCGGCATTAAGAAAATTAATATCGAAAGCGGGATTGTGTCCGACCAAGATGGCTCGATTACATTCGTTTCGTTTTACTGCGATTTTTACAGGTTTAAAAATTTTATTTAAGGCGTCTTTTTCTTCAACAGCCATTCTGAATGGATGATAAGGATCAGCAATGCCGTTAAATTTCAAGGCAGCTTCGTCTAACTCGGAGTTCATAAAAGGGATAATATTACTGGTATGTTTTTCAGTAATATGTAAAAAACCTTGTGGGTCTGGTTCAACGATTACTGCAGCAATTTCCAATAAAGGATTTTTTTTGGCATTAAAGCCTGCTGTTTCAATGTCGATAACAACAGGCAGATAACCTCTAAATCGTTTACCTAGAGGATTTTGATTGACTTCCATTAGTGTATTAAAGTTAGCTAATTGAGTTGAAACTATGATATGTTACGCGAACTTTGATTGAGATCAAAAAGTATTCCTTGAATCCGCGACTTTAACAGGCTTCTGGATATTGTTTATATTTAGGTTTTACAGGTTTTTTACTCCTGCATATCAGGGTGTCTCTTTATCTTGACAAAACCTGTATTCCCATTTTCCATATAGGTTAAAAATGCAACATTCTAAATTTGCTTTGGTGATTGGGTTGGCTCTGCTAGTGCAGTTAAGCGGCTGCGCGACGACAAATTATATTCCAGATCCGATTGATCCTTATGAAAACTGGAATAGAAGCGTACAGTCTTTCAATGATAACCTGGATGAGTATGCCATGAAACCGGTTGCCAAAGGATATCGGTGGATAATGCCGAGTTTTGCTGATCGTGGTGTTAGTAATTTTTTTAGCAATATCGATGATATCGGCGTTACTATTAATGACCTGCTGCAAGGTAAATTTGCTCAATCCGGTTCGGATACTGCCCGCTTTCTAATTAACAGTACTGTTGGGATAGCTGGTTTCATCGATGTCGGGTCGATGATTGATTTATCCAAGCATAAGGAAGACTTTGATCAGACTTTGGGCTATTGGGGGGTTCCGACAGGTCCTTATTTGGTATTGCCTTTTTTTGGCCCCAGTTCACCCAGGGGTATGGCAGGTTTGGCCGGCGATGCGGCAATGAATCCGATTTCTTACGTAGGCACTTATGTTTCTGTTGGCTTGTTTGCTTTAAATACAACTGATTTGAGAGCGGATAACCTGGAGGTGGAAAAAATTGCAACTGAAGCGGCAATTGATAGATATATCTTTTTTCGAGATGCTTATTTAGCTCAACGACGCTATCTGGTGCTGGATGGTAATGTTCCGGATGATGATTTTGATCTCGACGAAGACTTTGATGAAGATAGTTTGTCGCCGGTTAATCCATATTAGGATCCAGAAAATGCAGCGTTTTTAAACGCTGCATTGTATCTCTTATGCAGAAATAAGCTCTGTATGAATATAAGAGTCTTGTGTCGAAACCAGCCGACATGAAATGATCCTGTTTTCTATGGATTCATGACTG
>CAYYSO010000081.1:0-10825 GCA_964474415.1 uncultured Methylomarinum sp.
CACAAGTAACTGATATTAAAGACTTGTCGTTCAGTTAAATACGCTGAGTAGTTACAAGTTATTATTATTTTAATGTCCTATATAGGTTTAAATTCAACATATTTAACGTCAATCATGCAGGGTGTTGAATATTGGTAGTCATAAAAATTTTCATTTTTCAGTTATCTGATAAATCAATGTCTTACATCGTTCTCATAACTCTTGAGGGGCAATTACGTTTATGACTTTATAACATGAGCGAGGTAGCTTAGCCAAGAAGTTAGATAGATGAAAAATTTTCAATTTGACCCATTTGGGTCACGACAAAACCCAAAAAAACAGGTAGCCTTCCAGTTAGATTAACCATTTGTAACCAGCAATAAAAGTATTTTATTTATATGGTTTTTCACTGAATATACTCCATAAGCAATTTATATTTATCTGACCGCTTAAGCTAGACGTAAGAACTTAAGTTGTATGGTATTTGAAGAAGTATCTATAGAACCTGTCGATTGCTTCGGTAAATGGCAATAAACAAGAATTAACGGTTGATGGATGCCGATAAATTTGTCGTTAACTAGCATCCACTTTGTTATCAATGCGAGAGTTGGAGGAGACAAACATGAATCAGCAAAAAAAAAGTATGACAGTTGCTGTCGCCAGCATATTGTTCTTACTGCTGACCGGATTCAGTAACAATAGCGTAGCTTTGTTTAACAAAAACAAGCCCTGTGATCAGCGGGGAGCGGGGAAAGTTGTGGATGAAGCCAAGTGTGTCGGACGCACAGTAGAAAGTTTTCCGGCGGCGGATGAAGATTATTTTCGCGACATGGATTATGGTATTACCAAAAATCCTGAAGCAGTGGCTAAAGCATTGGCGCCTTATGCGCCGGGAATTTCTCCCAAAGATGCCGTTAAGGCCGCAACTATTGGGCGTAATAACTGGATTGTCTGGACTGCGGGTAATGACCGTTTCTGGGATAAAATCGGCTATGAAAGCCGCGGTAATCTGGACTTTCTGAAAACCTTATCCAGTCATCCCAGTTTAAAATTCAGTCGCAGTAACCGCTGGCATTATCTGGGTCTGGTTAACGAGCCATGTTTTGAGCAAGCCAAGACCCCAAATAAAGGTCGCTACGGATTATGGCTGGATGTACGGAAAAAGGATTGTCCGGCAGACCCTTTTGAAAATGAAGAAAAATATCCCGGTGTCAAAATTGGCGCCAGAGGGAAAAATATTCCGGTCGGGTCTTTCTATGGTTATGCAACCGGTATTGTTGGTGTAAGACTGTTTCCTAATCCTGACTTTGACGAACAGGCGGAAAAACACTGGGATCCGGAGAAATATTATACTGACCCTAGTTATTACAATGATAAAAAACTGGTCAGACCTTACCGTGTCGGTATGTCCTGTGGTTTTTGCCATGTTGGACCCAATCCAACCAACCCTCCCGCAGATCCGGAAAACCCAAAATGGGAAAATCTCAATTCAAACCCTGGAGCACAATATTTCTGGATAGACCGTATCTTTACCTGGGCTGCTGATCCTTCTGATTTTCCTTATCAGTTGTTTCATACGTCAAGACCCGGTGCGCTGGATACCTCACTGGTTTCCAGTGACTATATCAACAATCCAAGGACGATGAATGCAGTATACAACCTAGGTGCCAGACTGGAGATTGCCAGAAAATTTGGTCAGGAAAAATTATCTGGAGGCGAACACGATAATAAACAACTGAATGAATATGTCGGTGAAAATAGTCCATTAAGCGTATTTTATAAAGCGCCCGATACGGTCTGGACTCCCCGGGTGCTAAAAGACGGTTCCGACTCAGTTGGCGCGCTAGGCGCCTTGAATCGGGTATTTGTCAATATTGGTTTGTTCAGTGAGGAATGGATGGAACATTTTAACCCATTGATTGGCGGCAAAGCTATTACCCCCATTCCCATTAAAGTAGCCCGTAAAAATTCGATTTACTGGCAGGCCAACGAACAACAGACGCCTGATCTGGCATTGTTTTTTCTGGCAACCGCAAAACCGGATTATTTAAGCAACGCTCCAAACGGCAAAAAATATCTGACTGCGGATAAGACAACCTTGGCTAAAGGTAAACAAGCTTTTGCCGAGAACTGTGCCCGTTGTCATTCCAGTAAGTTGCCGGAAAAAGCTTTCTCATTTTTTCCACAAGGTTGTGTGGGTAGGAATTATCTGAGTTGCTGGAATAATTATTGGAAATGGACTAAAACTGGCGAATTTAAAACAGCCATGAAGAAGATCGTGATGAAAGATGATTTTCTGCAGGATAACTTTTTGTCAACAGAGCTCAGAATACCAGTAACCCTGCTGGAAACCAATGCTTGCAGTCCGCTCGCAACCAATGCGATAAAAGGTAATATCTGGGACAATTTTTCTTCTCAGTCTTACAAAAATCTACCTTCGGTCGGAAAATATACCGTACATCATCCATTAACTGGAAAGCCTTGGCAATATGATATGCCTGGCGGCGGTCGCGGTTTCACCCGTCCTGCTTCGCTGATCAGTTTATGGTCAACAGCGCCGTTCCTGCTTAACAATACAGTCGGAAAATTTTATCCCAGTCCTTCAGTTGCGGCCCGGTTACAGTCATTCGATGATTCCATTACTAAAATGCTCTGGCCTGAAAAACGCAAAGGCAATATTCAGTATCAGACAGCTTCAGGCAAAATGCTGCCGGGATGGGTTGATAAAACCTATACCACCAGCTATTTACGCATTCCTTCAGGTTATGTGCCTGAGTTATTGGAAAAACTGGTTGATGTTATCAGCGACGGCGGCCTGGTCGGCGAAAGAGGGATAGAACTGGGGCCGGTGCCCAAAGGAACACCAGTCAACCTGTTGAGTAATATCGACCTGGATCGAAGAGACGGCATCATTGCCAGAATTAAGCATAAAGCACAATTACTGAAACTGTTATTTAAAATTAAAAAAGATTTAAAAGCCTTGCCTAAGGATGCAACCGATGAACAGGCTGCAAAAGTGCTTGCCAATCTGGTTGACCCGTTAGTTAAAGCCAGTAAATGCCCGGATTATATCGTTAACCGTGGACATTACTTTGGTACTGAATATCAAAGAGATAAAGATGAGTCCGGATTAAGTGATACAGACAAGCAGGCTTTAATCGCTTTTTTGAAAACCCTGTAGACCATGACTGCAACCTTCTCCTGGAGGAGAAGGTTGCAGTCGATGGATTGCCAAACAAATCAATACAGTAACCGCTAAAAAACATGTAACTATTCGGTATATTTTGTAAAAAGGATGTAGGTTATTGGTTTTTCAGGCTGCTGCAACATGAATGTTGCAGCAGAGCTTACATGGATGTATTCATGCGTCCTGAAAAATCAGTAGCCTACATCCTCACTGGTAAAGTCGCTGAATCGTTACAAAAATATAATGATTAATGTCGGTTCTGCCAAAGGAGAAGATGAAAATGAGCGAATATGAAAATGCCTATTTTGAATATATCGTAGTAGGTTCCGGAGCGGGCGGAGGTACTGTTGCCGCCAGACTGGCAGAACGGGGACATAAAGTGCTGGTACTGGAAGCCGGAGGTGATCCTCATTTTCTGCAGGGTGGCGATCCACCGTATCCCAAGGAAAACCGCTTGCCTGATGATTACGATGTTCCAGTATTCCATACTTTTGCATCGGAAAATAATGCCATGAAATGGGATTTCTTCGTCAGGCATTACGACGATAAAGCATTACAGGAAAAAGATCCCAAATACACCCGGGAAGAAGATGGTGTGCTTTATCCCCGCGCCGGCTGTCTGGGTGGTTGTACAGCTCATAACGCCATGATCACCGTGTATCCACACAATGATGACTGGAATGAGCTGGCCAGAATCACCGGTGATAAATCCTGGAATGCCGACAATATGCGGCAATATTTTGAAGGTATGGAAAATTGCAAACACAGACCGTGGGAGCGAATCAAAGCCTTACTGGGGATAAATCCCAGCCGACACGGCTGGCGCGGCTGGTTTCAAACCGAAAAAGCCATTCCCAAGGCGGCATTAAGAGACAAAGCTCTGTTAGAAACGATCAAAGGGGCAGTTAAACAGGAATTTGCCAGATTACCCAGACCGCTTAAACGTATTGAATGGCAGCTGGAAGCGTTGGCTGACCCCAATGACTGGCGCCTGGTGCAGGAAAATGCCGTCGGTTTGCGTTATCCTCCGCTGGCGACAAAGAACCATGCCCGGCATGGTACCCGTGAGCGTTTGCTGGTCACCCATCAGAAATATCCGGAACAACTTAAAATTGAACTGAATGCGCTGGTTACCCGAGTGATACTCGATGAAAATAATCGGGCAATTGGCGTGGAATATCAGCAAGGTGAAAAGTTATATCGGGCACATCATAACCCAAGTCGGGAAGACGGCGAATCACACAGCGTTTATGCTTCACGGGAAGTGATTCTGGCAGGCGGCGCCTATAACACCCCACAACTGTTGATGTTATCCGGAATTGGACCCAAAGAAGAGCTACAAAAACATAATATCGAAGTAAACCTGGATTTGCCCGGAGTAGGCAGCAATTTGCAGGATCGTTATGAAGTGGGTGTAGTTAACCGGATGAATTTTAAAAGCTGGGAGGTGCTAAACAATGCTAAATATGCCAAAGGCGATCCGCAATATCAGCAGTGGGCATCCAAACGAACCGGTGTTTATACTACCAATGGAGCAGTGTTGGCGGTGATTAAACGATCAATGCCGGAACGGCCGCTACCGGATCTGTTTTGTTTCGCTCTGCTGGGTAAATTCAAAGGTTATTTTCCTAACTATTCCACACTTATCAAGGATCATCTTAACTATCTGACCTGGGCTGTACTGAAAGCACACACCAATAACCGGGCGGGCGTTGTCAGATTGAAATCCAGCGCCCCCAGAGATCGACCGTTTGTCAATTTTCGTTATTTTGAAGAAGGAACGGATGATAACGGCGAGGACCTGGACTCTGTTATCGAAGGAATTAAGTTTGTTCGCAGTCTGACCGCACCGTTGAAGGCTAACGGATTGATAGCTGAGGAAGAACTACCGGGTGAACAGGTTCAGAGTGATGATGAATTACGTGATTTCGTTAAATACCATGCCTGGGGTCATCATGCTTCATGCACATGTCCAATAGGCAGTGACAATGATCCAATGGCTGTACTGGATGGCGATTTTAGAGTCCGTGGCATTCACGGTTTGCGGGTTGTTGATGCTTCGGTATTTCCACGCATTCCCGGCTTTTTCATTGTCTCTTCGATTTACATGATTGCTGAAAAAGCAGCTGACGTCATGCTCAAAGAGTCAGCTACTTATTAAATGGCGATATAAGGGAGAGAAAAAATGGCACATTTAAACAAGCACGACAGGATTACAGCGATTACCGCTAAAAAAGATGATGTAAATAGCCATCAGCAAGCAATGAACGATGCTGCAACCAAATTAATGAAGGTTGAATCAGAGTATCTCAAAGAATGGCGCCGGCAAAACGGCCGCCTACAGGAAAATGAGGACGAACAGATTAGCCATATCAATGGTCTGGCTCTTTCCGGTGGCGGAATTCGTTCGGCAACCTTTGCTCTGGGGGTACTGCAGGCATTAGCACATCATAAACTGCTGAAAAAATTTGATTACCTTTCCACTGTATCCGGTGGCGGCTATATGGGGTCAGCCCTAAGCTGGTTGCTCAGTCACCAGGCTAATGAGGCTCGTACCGATGGCGGGCAGGCATTTACAGCGGATAACTTTCCATTTGGCACCGATAGCCCTGATCCCCATGCACAGCAAAGCGACAGTCCAGAGCAACAAGCCATACTCAATTATATGCGCGAGCATGGACATTATCTGGATCCAGGCGCAGGTATCAACATTTTTGCTTTACTGGGCGTTGTGTTACGCGGTACAGCGCTTAATCTGATGGTATGGCTGCCACTGACAATACTGGTATTGATTGTCGTTTTCTGGTTGCCGCAAAAGATTGCTTTTTTCAGTATATTTGCCGATTCTCCCTGGCTGGAGACTTTGCTGGATAAAATAGCCGAGGGGCATTATGACTGGAATACTGCATTTTTAGGCTATGAACTGTTATTGAGATTAGCGGCCGGAATAGCAGCCATCTCACTATTAGGTATCATTGCATATTCAGCCATTACCTGGATAAGAAGAAGCTCGAAGAAAAATATAATCAGTGGTTTGAGATGGTACAAATGGCGACGTTTGGGGGAGAAAGTATCCTCTGTTCTCATACCTTTTACCCTGGTTATCCTGATAATCGGCTTGTTGCCAGCCGTAACTTCCTATATTGCCGGCATTGGACCCTTGGCATTGGTTGTTGGTATTGCTATGCATCTGCGGGAATTTTTAGGATCTCTGACGGCTGACAAGGGAAAACCACTCAGTCTTATGGTGTCTATTGGCGCGGCCCTGTTTCTCTATGGTTTTTTTACGGTGGCCTTTCAATTGGGCTATTGGATATGGACGATTGATCAGACTGAACTGGTTATCCTGTTAATAACGAGTCTAATTGCCGTGTCATTATTCACCGGTTTTTTTGCCAACCTGAATTACATTTCAGTTCACCGGTTTTACCGTGACCGATTGATGGAAAGTTTTATGCCGGATATCAAAACCGCATTGAAAAATGCTACCGGTATGGCCAAAGGCGCAGACGAGGCTTATTTATGTTGTTTCAATGACAAGGCTAAACCAACCGGCCCTTATCATCTGATCAATACTAATGTGGTTTTGGTTGATTCCAAAAATTCAACCTACCAACAACGTGGAGGCGATAATTTTATTTTGTCACCTTATTTTTGCGGTAGTAACGCCACCGGCTGGTGCCCTACCCATGAATACATGGAAGGCAAAATGACGCTGGCGACTGCTTTTGCCATTTCTGCCGCTGCGATTAACCCCAATACCGGTGTTGGAGGCGAAGGTATTACCCGTAATCGAGTGCTCTCATTAGTCCTATCACTATTAAATCTGCGCTTGGGCTATTGGGCGCATCATCCCTTAAAACCGCCTTTTAACAAAATCGCCAATCATTTTAATCCCAGTGCTTTTTATGTTTTAGGCAGCGCTTTCAACTTCAAGGGGTTTAACGAAAATGAATCATTTCTTGAATTAAGTGATGGCGGTCATTTTGAGAATATGGCCGTGTATGAACTGGTGCGCCGTAAAAGCCGTTTGATTCTGGTCAGCGATGCCGGTGAAGATGCCGAATTCAGTTTTTCCGACTTTCAGACGACAGTCAGGCGAATCGAAACAGATTTTGGGGGGCGAATAGATTTTCATGATGACCAATATCCCCCCGATAAAGTTTTGCCCAAAACACCTAAAACCACGGTTTATCCTTCCAATGCAAAATTTTCGGACCAAGGCTATATGGTCGCGACTATCCATTATGCGGATAACAGCGAAGGATTGCTGGTATATCTGAAATCAACCTTAATTAAGCAAGCCAGCTTCAAGGTAAAAGGCTATAAAGCGCAAAATCCTGATTTTCCCGATCAGAGTACCGCCGACCAGTTTTTTAATGATGTGCAGTTTGAAGCTTATAGGGAATTGGGTTTTGAAATAACCGATAGCATGATTAATGACCCGGACTTGGAATTTTCAACGCTTTTATAAGAACGCTTTGTTTCGGGACTGCAGAATGCAAACAGTCAATGTAACTGCTCAGCGTATATTTAACTGAACGACAAGTATTTAATATCAGTTACTTGCGGAAGTAAGTGTATGTGGCATGGATGCCATATTCAAACCCACATGGATCGATATTTGCTCCTGCAATATCGACATTCACCACATCCATGTAGCTTACGTATTCACGGTACCTTATAAATTAAGTGACTGATATTAAATATATATTCTGAGTGATGGCTGAATAAGGCATAACCAGAAAATTCAGTGGACGGCAAAAATCATTTCCAAAGTACGTGCAGAATGGGTGCATGAGTATAAAAACAATAGTAGAATCACCAACGCTAATTTCAATCAAACTTCAGCGGGGGCTAGTGCAGGTGCAATGACGGTTGGGGTTGCCGGCCCGGAACGTAATTGGGCCAACTTGGGGTTTGGTTTGCAAATGTTGTTTCCAAATGCCATTGTCGGTTACCTTAATTACGATGCGTTACTGATACAGCATGCCAGCAATCACACCATCACCGGAGGCATTCGGGTAAATTTCTGATTAGAGGGACTATGTCAAAGTGTTGAATGATTGCCGAAAAATAATCTCCCCTGCTTAAAAGATTTTAGGTAATTTGTAAAATAACATTATGACGGCAATTCCTCAATCATGTGATGTTCTGGTAATCGGCGGCGGACCTGCAGGCAGCAGTGCCGCGACACACTTGGCACAGGCTGGTATTGATTGTGTACTGCTTGAACGTGCTGTTTTTCCCCGAAACCAGGTGGGCGAAAGCCTGATTCCACATATCTGGAAATTCACTGATTTGACCGGTGTTACGAAAAAAATTGAGCAAGAGGGGTTTTTAGCCAAAGCCGGTGGTATTACTGTCTGGAATAACAAAATACAGCAAATCCTGTTTTCCGATTTTGGTTATACCCGGCCAGGTTTGCATGTTGAACGGGATATTTTTGACGATATCTTGCTGAAACATGCGGAAAGTTGCGGGGCCAGAGTGTTTAATGAAGTCGCTGTTAAAAAAGTCGATTTCAGTGATAGTTTATGGCCCGAAATCTTTTATGCCGACAAACGCGGTCACAGTCATTATCAAGGAACTATCCGCTGCCAGTATGTCATCGATGCTAGTGGCCACAGCTCATTTTTAGCCAATCAGTCTAAAGCCCGTCAGACTATCAGTTCGCAATTAAACTTCTTATCGCTGTGGGGTTATTTTGAGAATTCCCGCTTTGCCAGTGTCGATCGCAAAAGTTATACAGAAGAATACCTGACTAAGGTAAAACCGGTCACTTTTGTGATGTCGTTTGAAAATGGCTGGATTTGGCATATTGTGTTGCGGGGCAAAACCAGTGTAGGTCTGATTGTACCCACTGAGCGAACCAAAGGGATGGACCGGAAACAACGGGAAGTATTTTTTAAACAAACCTGTGCATGTCTGCCATATTTGGGCAAACTGCTGGAATCGGCCCGGTTCATTCAAGGCTCTCTTCAATTTCGCCCGGATTATTCCTATTATTCCAACAATATTTGCGGTGAGAATTATTACTGCATCGGCGATGCTGCAGCCTTTGTCGACCCCATCTTTTCCCATGGGGTGCAAAATTCTTTATACAATGCCGCCGCTGCGACATTGGCGATCAAAGAATCCTTGAAAAACAAGAAAAACAGACGACGTTACAGTCAGCTATGTGAAAGCCGCATGCAACAGTTTTACGGTTTTTCCAGAGCTTTGTCGCTAGGTGATTTCGGCTGCAATGGCGTTAATGCGGAGTTGGTCAAAAACCTGATGAAATCACTGCCACCGCTGGAACTGGAATTGATTCTGGTGGCCTCGGAAATGACCAACCGCTCAGAAAATTTTCGTAAACTGGCCAGAGAAGCTGGCGTATTAGGAAAATTTGAAGAGAGTTTTTCCGCTAGAAAAAGTGAGCGGATTGAGTCCTTGGATTTTTAACGGAATGTTTCTGTATTTCGCGTCATCGGACGAAATCAATCAATAGTACCTGAACCAACTACTTAGGTAACACGCAATAAATAACCCACTGGGATTGCGCTGGATTTTTATTCATCTTCAAGGCGCAACGGAGGGCGCATAGCAAGCTATGTAACCGGAGTTGCAACGCCGGAAGAGGGGTAAAAAGACAAACAAGGCTGGTGGGTTATTTATTGCGAGTTGCCTTATAGCCTATTTATCCTCTCTTTCATTGCTATTGCTTAGCCAGAGCCATGTTATACTTTTCTGGGTTTAAACTGGTGGCGATATTGTGCTCTGATATCTTCTTTTCAAAAAGCATAGACCAGTTAATCCGTAAAAAAGCGGTAGATATTCAAGGTTAAACAGGCATGGATAAAACAAAAGTAGATGATATGCTGATGAAATGATCAGTCCTCGCATAAAAGAGATAGAAGAGAAATTTAGCCGGGGAGAAGGGCTGGATCAAGAAGATATCAATACCTTGCTGCTAAAATCACAATACAATTATATTAATCACTTAGATTTAAAACTGGATGAAGTTACAGCCGATGTCGCCAGTTTAAAAAGTGAGTTTAAATTACTGGAAACCAGATTAAACTCGCGCTTTGATACATTTGAAAAGAATATAGAGCTAAAAATAAGCCAAGCGATTAATACAAATATGCGTTGATCAATAGGAATGATAGCCATCATTGTAACAGTATTGAAACTAGCGAACATGTTTATAAAATAATAGTGCGTTTAAAGCCTACACTTTGCGCTCAAGAATACCCCACCTTGCCGCTAATTATTTGAAAAACTTTAGACCAAATAAAAAAATCAAACAGTACAAAATTCAGCAACAAAAAAATTGTGAGCCATTGTTAAACAGGAGGGTGTATTTTCCCCGTTTCCAGATGCTGTTTTTTTATAATTGCTCCAATTTCTTACATAACAACGATGAGGTCAACTCTCAGTCCATCCTACAAACTTAATTAATCTTTTTAATAATCCCTTCCAGCTCTTCCAGACTGGTGTAATTGATCACCAGTTTTCCTTTGCCGTTACGTTGATGATTAATTTCAACTTTTGCGCCGGTTTTGTTGCTCAATTCTTCCTGCAACCTTAAAGTATCCGGATCTTTCTGAGGTTTTTCGGGTTTTTTCTCGTCGGCGATTTGTTGCTGTTGTTTTACCAGTTTCTCTACGGCGC
>CAYYSO010000082.1:0-10707 GCA_964474415.1 uncultured Methylomarinum sp.
AAGGGGACTCAGCGGGGGGGTCTGCCAAACAAGGCAGGGACAGACGCACACAAGCCATTCTTCCTCTGAAAGGGAAAATCCTTAATGTAGAAAAAGCCCGCTTTGACAAAATGATTTCCTCCGATGAAGTCGGTACCCTGATTACTGCTCTGGGTTGCGGCATCGGCAAGGAAGAATACAATGTTGAAAAGCTGCGTTACCATCGCATCATTATTATGACCGATGCGGATGTGGATGGCTCACATATCCGTACCTTGTTGTTGACCTTCTTTTATCGACAAATGCCGGAACTGGTGGAAAGAGGTTATATCTATATTGCTCAACCGCCGTTATACAAAGTCAAAAAAGGCAAGCAGGAGCATTATGTAAAAGACGATGCCCAGCTTAATCAGTATCTGATTCAATTGGCCCTGGATAAGGCGCAATTGCAAACTGATGCATTAACTCCCGCTATCCAAGGGGCTGGACTGGAAAAACTGGCCACTGAATATAGCAGCGTTATGGAAGTCATTAATCGTTTGAGCAGACGCTATGATGATTTGTTTCTGGAACAGATGACCTATATGGAGCCGTTAACAGATGAGGTTAAACAGGATCAGAAAAAACTCAGGTCCTGGTTTAAGCAACTGGAGCAACGTTTGCAGGAAGGGGATCATAAAGCGCTATTTTCAATAGAACTGAATTTTACTACCACAGAGGATTTTGCTGTAACAGTCAGGAAAAGATTGCATGGCATCACTAAAACGTTTGTATTGCATAACGCTTTCTTTAACGGTGTGGATTATCAGAAAATTGCTAAATATGCAGGGGATACTGTCGGTATGTTTACCGATGAATCGTTTATGCGCATGGGTGAAAGGCAGCAGCCAGTTAGTAGCTTCAAACAAGCTTTTGAATGGATGATGCGGGAAGTGAAAAAGGGTCAGCATATACAGCGTTACAAAGGACTGGGAGAAATGAATCCGGAACAGTTGTGGGAAACCACCCTGGATGCCGATAGTCGCAGAATGTTACAAGTCACTATTGAAGACGTTGTTGCTGCTGATGAAATCTTTACTACGCTAATGGGAGATGTGGTGGAACCGCGTCGTGATTTTATTGTTAAGAATGCACTGGATGTAACTAATCTGGATGTGTAGGCAGTATATCCTGGATAAGGCTTTCTTATCCTTGTTCAATTTTTAAACGTCCCATTTGAATCCTTTCGGCAATAACGATTGATTGTCGAAAGGTTTTTTTACTTAGAAACGTGCAGGAATGATTCGCCATCTGTAGATAAATCCGCACAATAAAAGGCCTACACCACTATTGTTTCTCTACCTCCTGCATCCATGCAGTCGTTAAATTTGAACAAAAATTCTGCGCAATCTGGTATATTCTTTTTCAGTAATCATATAAAGCAAACACAATTACTTTTATTCACAAACAAACCATGCAACAGTATCTCGATTTACTGGATAAAATTCTTAACGAAGGTTATATGAAAGGTGACAGAACCGGCAGTGGTACCTTGTCGATATTCGGTCACCAGATGCGCTTTAATCTCCAGCAGGGCTTTCCACTGGTTACCACCAAAAAAGTACATTTAAAGTCTATCATTCATGAACTGTTGTGGTTTTTAAGAGGCGATACTAATATTGCTTATCTTAACGATAACGGAGTGAGCATTTGGAATGAATGGGCCGATACCCAAGGAAGCCTGGGTCCTGTATATGGATACCAATGGCGTTCCTGGCCGACAGCTGATGGTCAGTACATTGATCAGATTGCGGCCATCATCAAGCAATTGAAAGAAACGCCGGATAGCAGACGCATGATTGTATCGGCATGGAATGTTGCTGATTTACCGGATGAATCAGTTAGCCCGCAAGAGAATGTGGAAAACGGCAAAATGGCGCTGGCAGCCTGTCATACTCTGTTTCAGTTCTATGTTGCCGATGGAAAGCTGTCTTGTCAGCTCTATCAGCGTAGCTGTGACACGTTTTTGGGTTTACCGTTCAATATAGCCAGTTATGCATTATTGACGCATATGGTAGCTCAGCAGGCGAATTTGGGAGTTGGTGATTTTATTTGGACCGGCGGGGATGTGCATTGTTATCTCAATCATCTGGAACAGGCAAACAAACAATTAACACGCAAACCTTATCCATTGCCTGAATTGAAAATTAAACGCTTGCCGCAATCAATTTTTGATTACTGTTATGAGGATTTTGAGGTTGTGGGCTATCAGGCACATGAGCATATCAGGGCGCCGATTTCAGTTTAACAGTTTACTCGGATGGATATTATGGAAAGCTTGTCACTATGCTGGAAATGTATTGTTAACGTACTGTTATTATTGTCCATCGCCAACGGCATGCCGGTATTGGCCAGCAATATTTTTAGAGCCCGTTTTTCCTGGCCAGTCGACTTCGGTATAAATTTTTACAACAAATATCCATTGTTTGGTTACAGCAAAACCTGGCGTGGTGTATTTGCATCTGTTTTTACGACAAGCCTGTTAGCGCCACTGTTCGGGTTATCAATTTACAATGGTGCCTTATTTGGGATATTAGTAATGACCGGAGATTTAAGCGCCAGCTTTATCAAACGTCGTCTGGGATACACCGAAAGCAGCCGCTTTAGAATCATCGATATTATTCCTGAATCTTTACTGCCTGTTTTAGTTTTACATAAACAGCTTGAATTAACGATGATGGATGGAATTATCAGTATCGCTCTGTTTTTTATTCTGGAGGTTGTGTTATCACCATTATTGTATCGCCTACATATCCGCAAAAGACCTTATTAAGTACTCCGGGTAAGGTATTTATTTGCTACATTTATGAGAATAGAAGATAAAATCAGGAGTACAAAATTCCATGCAGGAAAATCAGTTACGCATACTGACTTATAACATCCATAAAGGTTTTAGCGCTGATAACCGCCATTTTATTTTGCATAAGATTCGAGAGGCGTTGCGCGAAACTGATGCAGACATTTTGTTTTTGCAGGAAATGCAAGGCGAACATAAGGAACACGAGCAAAACCATAAGAACTGGCCTGAATGTTCACATTCAGAGTTTCTGGCTCAGGATATATGGCCGCATTTCGAATATGCCAGAAATGCTGTTTATAGCGTTGGCCATCACGGTAATGCCATACTTAGTAAATATGCCTTGCAACGTTGTGAAAATATTAATGTTTCACCGTTTTCCTGGGCCAGCCGAAGCTTGTTGCATGGTGCGATTAAACTACCCGGATCTATCTGTGATTTGCATATCATCTGTATCCATTTAGGTTTAATTGGCATGGAGCGTCGGCGCCAGTTTGAAACCTTGTGTAAACGGATTGATGAACATGTGCCGCACGATGCGCCGCTGATTATAGCGGGTGATTTTAATGACTGGACCGGTCAGGCTGAAAAACGATTTTATCAACATCTGCAACTGAAGGAAGCCTATCTGACTCTGCATAATCGTTATGCCAGAACTTTTCCAGCCTGGTTGCCCATGCTAAAAATGGATCGGATTTATTATCGTGGATTACAGCCATTGGTTTGTGAGCGTCTTACTCATGCCCCCTGGAATCGACTATCCGATCATGCCCCGTTGTTAGCTACCTTCGCGGTATAAACAAAGTACAGGCAGATTAGAAAGCAGGTGAAAATTTATTCACATTTACAAATGAGAACATATTTTAAATATGCTCCAGAGCAATATCCTGTTGTAAAAATGTACTGATTTGCTGTTGATCGGTAAAATTACCATAGGCCAGAAGCAGTTTGACATAGGCTGATTCCAGTGACATATTCCAGATCATTTCTGCGCCCTGTTCTATCAATTTCCGGACGCTATCGTAAACATCATAATGTTTAACAGCCGGCGCCATATACACAGGTATTTTTTGTTGCCGGCAATATTTTATAAATACGGATAGTGAATATTGTTCTCCCGATTCATCTGTAGCGCAGGCTGTACCGGAATGATAACAATCGTGTAAAACAGCATCGACCTTATGCAGATTGACAGATGAATAATCCAGTCCGGGATAAGGTCTTAGTAACAATATTTTTTTGGAAAAGTTGGCTTTTAGATGAGTTGGTATACAGCATGATGAATCGATATTTTGTGTTTGCATGAACCGGCCTTGGCCAGCAGTTCTGGTGTGCTGGACTTGCTCAAACTTCATATAGCATTGTGATTGCACACTGACAAAGTCACCGCTTAATTGCAATGAAGAGGCCAGTCGGGTAGCAAGATGCACCTGTTGAGTTTGTTTGGGGTTTTTATAAGGAACAAAGACACCGGCCGGTTTTTGCTGTTTGATGTATTCCACTGCGCAGATAAAATGTTGTAGACCATTCGCTTCAGGATGACTTAGCGGATAATTGCTGGAAACCAGCAGCATAGGACTATTGAGATGATTGAAATACAAACCCAAAGCAGCGGCACTGAAAGCCAATGTATCGGTGCCATGAGTAACGATAATACCGTCAAACTCAGAAGGGTTTTCAGCTTCGATGACAGCAATCAGTTTTTCCCAAATCACAGGTTGCAAATTCTCACTTAGAATATGCAATGGTTGTATCGTTTTAAAGCAAATAGATTGGCTGTCAGGATAATGTTGCTGGAATAAATCTAGTAACTGGTAACGTGCTCTACCGGAAGTGTTAATGACGCCCTTTTCACTTGAGGAACCGATAGTGCCGCCGGTAAAAACAAGCAGGATATTTTTCATAGTATTAATATATACGCTCTGTAAACTAAATGAACGCATCTTAAACAGAAAACATGAAAATATCACTTATTGTGGCGATGGCCAGCAACCGGGTTATTGGACTGAACAATAAAATGCCCTGGCATTTGTCTGCAGATTTAAAAAAATTCAAAAAAATTACCATGGGTTCACCTATTATCATGGGCAGAAAAACCTTTGAATCTATCGGACGCCCCTTGCCGGGACGACGTAATATCATTATCAGTCGCAATTTAACTTATCAGCAAGACGGTTGCCGAGTTTTTCATGATATAAAATCCGCAATTGATAGTTGTAAAGACTGTGATGAAGTGTTTGTGATTGGTGGCTCAACTTTATATGAGACCATGTTGCCCTATGCAGAGTATTTATATTTAACTGAAATCAATAAAGAGTTTACTGGTGATACTTTTTTTCCAAAAATTGACTTCAAACATTGGTCTGTAATTACCAGGGAAGATATAGATAATGACCCAGGCGTTGACTTCTCTTACAGTTTTATAAAACTTGCAAAAGACGATCAGGATTATGCTTATGAAAATGTGGGCTGCTGATTTCTGACTAAAATACTATGTTGTTTTATCGATAAAAAAAGCGTATTTTCAAGTAAATTATAAAATGCTTATTTATCTTGATTAGTAGAGGCGGTTTACACACGCTTATACTAGTCAACTCAACTAAAGAGGAAAGACTATGGAAAACGACAGTAATTATAATAGACGCCGGTTCCTGCAATATTCAGCTTTAGGCATTGCAGCAACAACTTTTCCAGGTTTACTTCAGGCAAAAAGTGGGCGCATAAAAACTGCGCCAACCTCTGGATTTAGCCCCGATGTTGAAATTGAATTTACCGCCAGAAAAGCCTATATTCCGGTGTTCAACAGCGGGCCTTTGACGCAAGTACAGAAATACTATGCCCGTCTTTTAAAAGGGCCGGAACATACCTTGCAACATCTGCAAGGTAATTATCTGGGACCTATTTTAAATTATCAAAAAGGCCAAAAAGTCCGTATATTTTTCAACAACCGACTGTCTGAACCTTCTATTATTCACTGGCATGGGTTGCATGTGCCACAAAAAAGTGATGGTCATCCCATGTATTCCATCGCACCTGGTGAGCGCTTTATCTATGAGTTTGAAGTAATGAACAGAGCTGGCACCAGTTTTTATCATTCTCATGCTCATGAATTAACCGCTGAACAGGTTTATCAAGGATTAGCAGGATTAATCACAGTCACTGATGAGGAAGAAAAGAAACTGGATTTACCCAGTGGAGAATATGATCTTCCGTTAGTGATTCAGGACAGGACATTAAATGACAGAAATCAACTTCGTTATCTGCACGGTATGCATGGACGTATGATGGGATTTTTAGGTAATACCATATTAGTTAATGGTAAACCTGATATGGTATTTTCCGTAAAATCCCGTGCCTATCGATTCAGGGCATTAAATGGTTCCAATTCCCGTATTTACAAACTGGGCTGGGATGACGGTACGCCATTAACAGCCATCGGCACCGATGCCGGCTTGCTGGAAAAACCGGAAACCCGTCCTTACATTATGCTGGCTCCCGGGGAAAGAATTGATTTATGGTTGGATTTCAGTGGGCGAGCTGTGGGTTCTAAACTGGTGATGTTCAGTTTACCTTATGCCGGCGCTATGCCACCCATGGTTGAAAGAATGCGTAAAGGTCAACCAGGTGGCGGTATGGGTAGAATGGGAGGTATGCGCGGCGGTATGGGAATGATGAGCAACACTTTGGCCCAAGGCGCTAAATTTCCGATAGCCACTTTTCATATAACAGAAAAAGTCAGTGACTCTCCTAAATTACCTACCAGATTAGTTAAAATCAACCGTTTGACAGAAAAAGCGGTCGACAACGCCAATAATCCATTACCGATTGCTATTTCCATGAAACCGATGGCGCCACAACTCAACGGTAAATCATTTTCATTGGATAAAGTACAGGACTTTGAAAAAGTACCGCTGGGGTCCATTAAAAAAATTAAAATTTTCCACGATCACGGGATGAACAAAGGGGAACATAGTGGTGATGGCATGAAAATGAGAGGGGGTATGATGGGAGGCGGCATGATGATGTCTATGGCACATCCTATACACCTGCATGGTCAGCAATACCAGGTTATTTCCAGAAAACCGGGCGTTATGCGTCAACAGGAATATGCCACTGTCAAAGATGGATTTATTGATTCCGGATGGAAAGATACCGTACTGGTAATGCCGGGTGAAGAGATCGAAATCATCAAACCGTTTCAGGATTACCAAGGACTTTTTCTGTACCATTGTCACAACCTGGAACATGAAGACCTGGGGATGATGCGGCAATTTTATATTCGTTAAAAGCAATTATTGTATCAACAACGAGGATAATCATTTTTCCTGCTAGAAGGGAGGTGAAATGAAACTGTTGTTGATATTAAATAAAATAACTCTACCACCTGAAGTTTCTTAGCATTCGTCATCATATAAAAACTACCGCCGTTAGCAAAATGCGGTGTAGAACGCGGGTGTGAATTCATTCGCACAATGCAGATAAATCCACACCTGAAACATCGCCAAAAAATCATGCAACTATTTACTATGCTTATTTACAAAATAGACTAAAGTATGGATTCGTATAATTTAAAAAATGTAACTATTCAACGTATATCTGTATTTAATATCAGTTACTTATTTTGGAAGGTACTGTGAATGTATCGGCTTAATTTTATAACAGTACAAGACAGCATGGAGAAAAATAATAATTTCCAGCTTAAAATGATGAATTTTGCGATGTCCTGTACATTCAGCCTTACTAAAATCAGAAGACTATCACAGATAATATTCTCAGAGTGCAATAATCTGAATTTCAAAGAGAGTATAAAACTTTATTTCCAGTAAGCTCATGAACATTCAAAAATATCATAATATCAGCGTTCATTGTAATAATGAAAACCAGATTGGTTTTACGTTAATCGAGGTATTGATATCCATGGTTATTTTAAGCTTAGGTTTGCTGGGTATTTTTGCCATGCAATCACGGGCATTAATGGATAATCAGGATGCCTATTTACGAACTCAGGCCGTTTTTATGGCCTATGATATGAGTGACAGGATCAGAGCAAATGCTGAATATTGGGAAAATAATATTACCCAATCTAAACTTAATACCATTCTCAATAATGCTAAAGCATTTGATACAGCAGGTAAGCCCAAACATCCATTTTGTAATGCTTATGATCCAACTACCACAACTCTTTCATCACCATTGGCTGTACCCATAGCGTGTAGTCCACAACAAATGGCTGAATATGATGCTTATCGTTGGTTGAACAATGTAGGTTCTATTTTACCCAGTGGCAGTGTTACTTTAGTCAATGTAGCTGATCCCAATACAGCCAGTACGACTAAAGATATTATTCGACTGACAATAAGCTGGCAAAGGGCTAATCAAAATATTCAAAATAAGCTGGGCAGCAATGCTTCTTACTTACTGGATGTTAGATTATGAAAATGAAACAAACTGGCTTTACTTTGGTTGAATTGATGATTGGATTGCTGCTGAGTACCGTGCTGATAGCAGGAATTGTGAAGGTTTTTATTGATAGCGGCAATAGTTTCAGAAAACAAAAAACCTTAAGCTATCTAATAGAAGACGGTCGTTATGTTCAGGAAGTTTTGGCTAAAGAATTCAGGAGATTAGGTTTTTTGCGTAATCGTTATGCTGCCGGGAATTTGCCTTCAGATATTTTTAAAACAGATAACAATGTATTGGGTTCAGGATTTAACCTTGCAAGTGAAGAATATGTTTCAGGTGGATTTAATAATACTGGCTTTGGCGGTGATGCATTTGATATCAATCATATCGTCTTCCGGTATCAATTGAATGACAGCAATGATTTATCATCTACCGACTATGCAGCATCTCCTTGCACAAGAGATATCTCTTTAACAACTGGAGAAGACCCGGCGATTGAAAAAATTGTCGTCACCTTATATTTTTACGTAGCATTTGATACAACATTAACTACACCAGTACTCTATTGTAAAGCAAAACGCGATAATTTGGATGATACCTCTAAAAACAAGGTTTCAAGTGCCATTCCTTTAATATCCAATGTTGAAAAATTATTTGTTTTATATGGGATTGATACGGATGCTGATGATTATGCAAACCAGTATTTGAGAGCTGATCAAGTCAATACGACTGACTGGAAGAATAATGTAGTCAGCGTCCGTCTTTATCTGGTGTTAGGAAGTGAAGAGCCTAATGTTATTTTAAAAACACCTAGTTATAACATTGATGACCGGTCTTATGTTGTCAATTCTCCTGCCGATAAACGTTTATATAAGGTGTTTACCTCAACTATTTCTTTTAGGAATGATTAGTTATGAATAGTCATAAACAACGTGGTGTTGTACTGATATTTTCGCTGGTGATGCTGCTGTTAATAACATTAGTGGGTGTCAACATGATTCAACAAAACAGACTCCAGTTTATGATGGCTGCAAATGCTCAAGAACAGACAACCATATTTGCTTCTGCTGAAGACGTTCTTGATTTGGCAGAAAACTATATCGGTGGACAGCGTTATACAGCATGGCCTTTGCCAAATCCAATCCCAAGTCCGGTAGGCACTACTTATACTTGCAATAAAACCGGGACAAAGTTTGTACAGATGACGCCAGGAGATATTTCAGGAAGTCTTGGTTTATCTGCTGCAACCATAGCGTCAGGTTTAACTGCCAGCATTACTCAGACAGCCTGTATGTCAATAGCGGGTGTAGAATCGGTGTGTACTCCTGACCCCAGTGAATCCAGTGGCTGGAGCGCTAGTGAACTGCAATGTAATCAGAGCGATCCAGCGCAATGCTCTACAGAAGTCTATACTATTCGCATAACTGCTCCCAATCCAACAACGGGGAGCCAGCGAATAGTTGAGTCGAAGTATGCCGTCAGATGTGATATGTGATGTTGTATACGCAATTTAAAGTGTTATAAGGGGAAAAAAATGAAGCGAAAAACTGATAATATCATAATCCCGTTAGCTATGGGTTTGGCATTAGCTGGTGGAACAATACTACTTCCAGCATCGGCTTATGCTGGAGCTGACAGTTCAAAAAAGCCTGATAGTTCACATAGTCCCGACAGCAATTCTCGAGGGAACAGTAATGAAGAAAAAAAAATAATCATTTGCCATGTGCCCAAAGGAAACCCTGCCAACAAACATACCATTCATATTGGTTTTAGCGCCTGGCCAGCGCATAGGGATAATCATGGCGGAGACTATTTAGGCTCCTGTAATAATCCGCCTTCAACACCAACCAGTACCACTACGACCTCAACCGAGAATTTAGTGGTTATTAAAGATTGTACCGGTGAATATCGAAAAACCCTGGTAGAACTCACCCAGTCCTATTTTGATCCGGTCATTGTTAACGATGACGCTTTGGATGATGAAGATATGGTCACTGCACTGAGCCAATGTCTGGATAAAGGCGATAGTAGTGACAGTAGTAAAAGTGACAGCGGTAAAAACAAGTCGGATAGCGGTAAAGGCGGTGGACATGACAGCGTTTCTGACAGCGGTAAGCATCATCGAATCAGCGGTTGTAAAAACAGGGATTCAAGCGATTCACATAAAGACTCCGGTGACTCGAAAGAATCTGATTCCAGTAAAAATTATCACAAAAAACTGCAACAACGGAAAAAAGTATTTGATTCTGCCGATCCGCTTAATAAACATGGCGACAGCAGTTTGAATATTTCTGATAGCAGTATGGATGATAGTGATGTTTATACTGAATATAAGAAATGTGTGGATTCTGATTCTGCTCATAAAGGCGATTCCGATAAAGGCGATTCCGGACATAAATATCGAATCATGAATAATTGTTCCAATGCACAAACAATAAAAGCTGCGATTAAAACACACAAAGAAAAAGTAGCCGATGATGATAGCAGTA
>CAYYSO010000083.1:0-10663 GCA_964474415.1 uncultured Methylomarinum sp.
ACATAAAGGCAAGGAGTCTTTTCCCATGATGTTGTTTTCCGGCATCATCGGAAAAGACTCTCCCTATTCTTCTTTGCTTGCACAATGAATGCATTGATTGGAATAAGGCAATGCATTCAGGCGTGCCTTTTTAATCGGCTGGCCGCATTTCAAACAAATACCGTAGGTGCCGCTGTCTATTCTTGAAATAGCCTGCTTGACTTGTTCAATTTCATCCCGCGTTGAATTACCCAGCGCATCCAGCACCTGATCATTTTCAGCTTCCACTGCCTGTTCGGAAAAATCCTTATCCAGAGGTTTATCTGTATGCCTGACATCTTCGGAAATTTTGCTCAGACGATCTTCAAGATCTTCCAGCATATCAATTAAATTGTGACGTACATCATCATAGTTGCTCAAAATCAAATCCTATTAAAAAACATTAATATCATTGAACTATACTCATTCTTAGTAAGCCTTTCAATTTACAAAATCGAGATCAATCTTTCTTTCACAGATAAAGAAATTTATGAACACCTCTTTAAATCAACTGCTGGAATCGGCCAATCAAATCATTCTCGGAAAACATCAACAAATTCGTCTGGCCGTCTGTTGCTTATTAGCACAAGGCCATCTGTTGATTGAAGATATTCCCGGTGTTGGCAAAACCACCTTATCTCATACACTGGCTAAACTGTTTGGGCTTAACTATCAACGCATTCAATTTACCAGTGATATTTTACCGGCTGACATTATCGGCAGTTCCGTTTTTAACACTGAAAATCACCAGTTCAGCTTTCACCCCGGCCCCATTTTCAAGCAAATGATCCTGGCTGATGAAATTAACCGTTCCCCCCCCAAAGCGCAAAGTGCATTATTGGAGGCAATGGAAGAACGCCAGGTGACGGTTGAGGGTCAAACCTATCCATTACCTGATCCCTTTTTTGTCATTGCCACCCAAAACCCATCCCATCAAATTGGTACCTTTCCGTTACCTGAATCGCAATTAGATCGTTTTTTAATGCGTATTGAACTGGGTTATCCCAATCATCAGGCTGAACGCGAATTATTGACGGGTACGAAACGCCATACTCTGATTGACTCGCTGGAAGTACAATTACCGCCTGAACTGTTGTCACAAATGCAACAAATGATCAGTAAAGTTTTTGCCTCTCCCGCCTTACTGGATTATTTACAGGTCATCATTGATTTTACCCGCCAGTCAGGCGAGTATCAATGCGGTTTATCACCCAGAGCCGGAGTCGCTTTGCTGACAGCTGCCAAAGCCTGGGCTTTTATGGATCAACGCAATGCAGTGATTCCGGAAGATATACAGGCAGTGCTGGCCGCTGTTGCCGGTCACCGAATCCGATCCGGCAGCACTGATTCACAAGCTATCGTCGCCCCCATTCTTGAGCAAGTGGCTATCCATTGAATGAATCCGTATTAACGCTAAAAGAGCGCTTTCGACTCAGCCGTTTCTGGCGTGGAGAGGAGCCGGTGAATACCCCCATCACCCTCAATCATCGTCGAATTTTTATTGTTCCGACGCTATGCGGAGTGGGCTTTGTGCTGTTGATTGTTTTGCTGTTACTGATTGCTTTTGTCTATAACAACAATCTTGCTTACCTGTTGGCTTTTTTATTAGCCAGTATTTTTTTTATCACCATTCTACATAGTTTCAAAACCTTGGCCGGCTTGGTTATCTCTCATGGTCATAGCCACCCGGCCTTTGCCGGTGAGGCCGCCGGATTTGATATTCATATCAGCAATCCGACTCGTCAGGCACGTTTCAGTCTGCAATTACATCTACACACCACTCACACTATCAGCCTGACGACAGACGAAAAAAAAATCGTAACGCTTTATGCGCCAACATACAAAAGAGGTCTGCTAACGTGCAATACCATCACCGTTTCCAGTACTTACCCATTGGGACTTTTCCGGGCCTGGTCGCCTTTACGTTTCGATATGCAAGCCCTGGTCTACCCTAAACCTGCCTCTCTTGAACGACCCTTTCCGGAGTCCGAAGGTGTACAAGGCGAGCAGGGACAGGGGAAAAAAGGCGGCGATGATTTTTGGGGCATCAAACCCTATCAACAAGGCGACTCAATCCGGCAAATTCACTGGAAATCATTTGCTAAAGGACAAGGGGTATTCACTAAACAATATGGCGGAACGGCGGTAGCGGATTTATGGCTGGATTATGAATCGACTCCCGGTCATAATCTGGAAGAGCGTCTCAGTCAGTTATGCCGCTGGATTATCGATGCAGAAAAAGCCGGTCTGCATTATGGCTTGATATTGCCCGGCAACAAAATCGCAAGCGACTACGGTAATAGACACTATTCAGAATGTCTGGAAGCTCTGGCGTTGTTTTAGGAATGGGAATTTTATAACCATGAAAAAACAGTCCCTGATATTTCTGTTGCTCTCCATCGGCCTGATTACTCTACCGCATAGCTGGCATTTGCCGGTACCGTTATTCGCCTTTTTCAGCTTTTTATGGTGCTGGCGTTTTATCGGCATCTGGAGACCTGCCTGGCTACCCAATGGCCCGATTATTTTCCTGCTGACTGTCAGCGCTATCGCCCTGCTATATAGTCAACATCATGGGGTATTAGGACGTGATGCCGGTACGGCATTATTTGTCACGGCATTGGGGCTGAAATTACTGGAAATAAAATCTCCCCGCGATATTTTATTGTGCGTGTATCTGGCTTTTATCGTAGCCGCCACCCAGTTTCTTTATCAGCAAAGTATATTGATGGCCGCTTATACCTTGTTTGTCTGCTGTGTATTACTTGGTACACTGATTTCTATTAACAGCAAGAATCCACAAACCCTCCGCTCACTAAAAACGGCCGCCATCATCATTGCCCAAGCGTTACCCATTGCCATTGTTGTTTTTATTTTATTTCCCCGAATTGATGCACCGCGCTGGATGTTGTTTGATGATAAACACCAAGCCATAAGCGGTCTCAGTGACACCCTGGAACCCGGTTCCATCAGCAGCCTGGGAATGTCCGATGAACTGGCTTTCCGGGTTAAATTTAAAGGTGCTGTCCCGCCCCCCAAACTGCGTTACTGGCGAGGCCCGGTTTTTTCATACACCGATGGACAACGCTGGAAAGAAAGCAGAAACCGTTTTTTTAAAAAGTTTATGGACAAACCCCGGTTTCAAGGAGATGCCTATCAATATACCTTGCTGATGGAGCCGCAAAATCATCACTGGATTTATGCGCTGGAGATGCCGGCCGAATATTCAAAACCCTTACAGCGAAACCGCTTTTATCAGCTTATCACCAGCAGTAATCCTGATGAACGCGCTGAATATCAAATAACCTCCTATCCTCACTATAACACCGGTTACATCACTAAAACCGAACGGCGTGATAATCTGCAATTGCCAAAGATGCCTTCAGAAAAAATAACGGCATTAGTCAAACAATTAGGTGGGTTTGATAAACAACCGGAAGATTTTATTGCCCACACTTTTAATCATTTCAGAACAGAAAACTTTCATTACACGCTGATGCCGCCGTTAATGGAAGAAAATCCGATTGAGACATTTCTATTTGAAACTCAGTACGGTTTTTGTAGCCATTATGCCACGGCCTTTGTGTATTTAATGCGCGTTGCCGGTATTCCTGCGCGTGTCATTGGCGGCTATCAAGGTGGTGAACTCAACGAAGTGGGCGGTTTTCTGGAAGTCAGGCAGGCAAACGCCCATGCCTGGACGGAAGTCTGGCTGAAAAATAAAGGCTGGGTACGATTTGACCCAACCACGGCTATCGCCCCGGAACGAGTCGAACAGGATGTTAATATTGAACGGCAAATTGCCACTGGCGCAGTCGATTTTACTCCTGTCACCCTCGGTAGTCATACCATGAACTGGTTAAAACACACTCGCCAATTATGGAACAGTCTTGATTACAACTGGCAACGCTGGGTGATTAATTATAACAATAGTAACCAGTCCAGATTGTTTGAATCACTGGGTATTCAAGATATCAAAACTTTGCTTTACTGGCTGTTTATTGGTGTCGGTTGTATGTCGGCAATACTCTCCTGGGTCGTATTAAGAACCCATCATTCCAAAACTGATCCTGCCGTATTGCTCTATCAACGCTTTTGCAAAAAACTGGCAAAACAGGGTGATCTGTTGATTAAAACCGGCGAAGGTCCGCGAATTTTTGCGGCAAGAATTAAAGCAAAATATCCACACCTGTCACAGGATGTTGATGCTATCACCGATCTTTTTATAAAAATTCGCTATCAGCCTGGTTCTGATAGCGAAGATCTGAAAAGCCTGAAAAATCTGCTCAAATACTTTAAAGTATAAAGCGTTGACCGCACTTATTTTTTGCTCTCTTCAGCAACCGGTATAGCGGCATCAGTTTTCTGTACCAGCGCCTGTTGGTCCTGATTAGCCAGCGCTTCCTGTTTGCGTCTATTGCCTTCACCAAACAAGACAACCCCCACCATAAACAACACAGCGGCTATCCAGGCAATCGGCATTCTTCCGGGATTATCCATCCAGAACAACAACCATTTGGGTTTAATCATGCCAACAAGCAGGATTAAAGCCGAGAGAATAAGTATGTTGATGGAAGCTAATATCATCATTTATTTTGTCCCATTCCTATCAATTAAAAAAATATACATTATTATTAGTTAAGCGACAGTTTGCAACACACAATCCTTTATCCAGCATCTCAAGATTGCTGGATTTATATCCACAACCCAAATGAGGAAATGCTATGACAGGCTTTGGAATTTTTGTAACTGCATTATTTATCTTTGCGGTTTTAATGGTATTTATGAGCGTAAAATCCGTACCTCAAGGCATGGAATTTACCGTTGAGCGTTTTGGCCGATACACGGGAACATTAACTCCCGGTCTGAACATCATTGTACCGATTATTGACCGTATCGGAAATCGACTCAATATGATGGAACAGGTTAGAGATGTCCCCTCCCAGGAAATTATCACCAAAGATAATGCCATGGTTACGGTCGATGGCGTGGTATTTTTTCAGATTATGGATGCCGCCAAAGCGTCCTATGAAGTCAATAACCTGGAGCTGGCCATTCTCAATCTGGTCATGACCAATATTCGTACCGTCATGGGATCGATGGATCTGGACGAGCTGTTATCACACCGCGATGATATCAATGTCAAATTACTCGGCGTAGTTGATGATGCGACTTCACCCTGGGGTATTAAAGTGACCCGAATCGAAATCAAGGATATCGCACCTCCCCGGGATCTGATTGATGCCATGGCTCGGCAAATGAAAGCCGAACGGGAAAAAAGAGCCTCTATTCTTGAAGCGGAAGGCTTAAGACAAGCGGAAATTTTACGGGCGGAAGGTGAAAAAAGAGCGGCCGTACTTGATGCCGAAGGTCGTAAAGAGGCGGCTTTTCGTGATGCAGAAGCTCGCGAACGTTCTGCTGAAGCGGAAGCCAAAGCTACTGCGATGGTATCGGAAGCGATAGCAAAAGGCGATATTCAGGCCATTAATTATTTTGTTGCCCAAAAATATGTTGAATCATTAAAAGATATCGCCGCAGCGGATAACAGCAAACTGGTTCTGATGCCACTGGAGGCTTCCAGTGTTATCGGCGCCTTGGGCGGCATAGGCGAACTGGCCAAAGAAGCCTTGGGGAAAAAAGGCTAAGCCCATGACTGGACTTGATATAGTATTCTGGTATTGGTGGATTCTGGCAGTAGTATTATTAGCTATTGAAATATTGGCTTCCGGGTTCTTTTTCCTGTGGATGGCAATCGCCGGTCTGATTACCGGATCAGTCTTGTTTTTATCGCCAAATATCAGCCCGGAAGTACAATTACTGATTTTTTCAGTGTTTTCCTTCGTATCGATTCTGATATGGCGTCGCTTTGTCAGTTTACACCCGCAAAAAACCGATCATCCCTTACTCAATAAACGTGGCGCCCAGTACATTGGCAGGACTTTTACGCTGATTAAAGCCATTGAAAACGGTAAAGGTAAAATCAAAGTCGATGATAGTATCTGGACAGTACAGGGTGAGGACTGTCCGGTAAATACAAAAGTTAAAGTATTTGCTGTAGATGGTACAATTTTTAAAGTGGAAAAAGTCACATAATTTAAGCGAATCTTAATAATCTTTATATACTTTTGACCAGTTAATCATTGCTTAATAAATAATAAAAATGCGTCTATTACTGGTTGAAGATGATGAAATTTTAGGCGACGGCCTAAAAGCTGGACTATCTATGGAAGGCTATGCTGTTGATTGGGTAACCGACGGCAAACATGCTAATGAAGCCCTTAAAATGAATCCTTATGAATTAGTAGTGCTGGATCTTAATTTACCTGGAATGGATGGTATCACCGTATTAACAAAACTACGGAAACGGAAAGACAACACCCCGGTTCTGGTACTCACTGCTAAAGACACCATTACCGACAGAGTACAGGGATTAGATAGCGGCGCTGATGATTTTGTGATAAAACCTTTTGATCTGGCTGAAATTTGCGCCAGACTCAGGGCGCTCTACCGCCGACATGGAGGGGGTAAATTGCCTGTAATTGAGCATAAAGGCATAACGCTTGATCAGGCATCTCATCAAGTCTTTTATCACGACAAGCTGATTGAATTATCACAGAAAGAATTCGAGATTCTTAACTTTTTAATGAATCACATCGGCCAGGTCTCATCCCGCCCCCGCCTGGAAGAAACCTTGTATTCATGGAATTCTGAAGTTGAAAGCAATACCGTTGAGGTGCATATTCATCATTTACGAAAAAAGCTGGACAGCAAGTTAATCCGTACTATTCGTGGTGTCGGTTATATCATTGATGAAAATTGATTAAATTCAATTCTATCGCCTGTTAAAAAATCTATGTATGAATTAACCAACATATGAATTTAGCAATCCATTAACGCATACATAGCCTTATGAAGTCTCTGATTCCCAATTCCTTAAAGAAGCAATTATTAATTTATTTAGTTTTTGCCTCATTCTTAATTTGGGGAATTACCGCCTGGATCAGTTACATAAAAACCCGCAATGAGGTCACCAAGCTATTTAATGCTGAACTGGCTCAATCTGCCGGCGTATTACATTCTTTCGTCGAAACTATGTTGCATGAAGGATCATTATCTGAACACTGGGACCCTGAACACACCTCTAATCTATTACATACCCACAACCTGACCCGTAGATATACAGGTAAAATTGCGTTTCAATTATGGTCCCTGGAGGATGGCATGATTCTGCGTTCACAGAGCGCCCCCAAATTTTCTTTATCTGAATCCTATAATGGATACAGTGAAACCACTATTCACGGATATTTATGGCATGTTTTCAGTATTGCCAATAATAATGGGGAATATGTTATTCATGTCGGTCAACGTGATGATATTCGTCAAACAATCACCGGTGACATTGCCTTGCAATTATTTCTGCCTTTTATACCCGGCCTGCCAATTCTGGGAATTGTTATCTGGGTGATTGTCAGTCACACCCTATCTCCCGTCAATCATCTAACCCGGCAACTTTCCAAGCGTGAAGCAGGGCACCTTGACCCCTTGCCTGTCGACAACTTACCGGAAGAAATAGTACCGGTCATAAATGAGTTAAATAATTTATTTGTACAACTCGAACAGGCTTTTGAAAATGAACGTAATTTCACTTCTGATGCATCGCATGAATTGCGCACCCCATTAGCCGGTTTGTTAACCCAGGTACAGGTTGCGCTTAAAACTAATAGTGAATCCATGCGCAATCAGGCACTTAATAAATCGCAACAGGCTGTTTTAAGAATGTCACGCATGGTGCAACAATTATTAACCTTGTCGAGAATTCAGAACCAAAATGAAAATCTGAGCAGAATGCCCATAGATATCAATCAGGAGGTCATTAACGTCATCAGTGAAATTGAAGCATTGGCGCATAATAAAAATACAGACATTGAATTTCAATATACTGAAGCAAATAACATTATCGGCAATGCGCCATTAATTAATATACTGATCAGAAATCTGATTGAAAATGCCGTTAAATACTCCCCCGTAAATGGCAAAGTTAAGATCCGTTCAATGCGCGAAAAAAATCAGTTATGGCTCAGCGTTGAAGATAACGGCCCGGGTATTAAAGAAGAAGATAGTGACCGCCTGACCCAGCGTTTTTTTCGTAGTGTGGAAACAGCCTACAGTGCCGAAGGTAGTGGCTTGGGGTTATCAATCGTACAAAGAATTGCCACCATTCATGATGCTGAAATGTATTTTTCAAAATCCAGCCTGGGGGGACTGCAAGTACTGGTGACTTTTGACTTGATCATCCCGCAACCCATAGCACCCATAGCAGCGAAAAAAAAGAAGAACTCGTTTTTTCAGAAAAATAAATGATCTATCAAGCAGCCAGCAATTTACCGTATGAAAGTGCCGAAAATCTCTGAAATCCTAAGAAATATCTTAAACTCATTTTTTCCAGTCCTTCCATTTAAATTGTTTTAAGCGTTGCTTAAACTTTTCTTTATCATTAAAGTAAATAATGACTAAAAAGATAATCGGCCAGATTAACAGAATAAAAATTTTGGTGAGTGTTACAAAGCTCATAGCAACAGTTTCCTCTCAAAAAACATAAATGAAAAAAATAACCACTCTAGTAATAAGTGTTATATTTTTCTAACCTCCTGACTTTTGCCCATTTAAAAATGGTCATCCATTTTAAGCCGGGATTAGATACAATATTACACATTAAAATATTCAATTCCACCAAAACCACATGAAATTTTCATTTGAAATCGTCCCCCGCAACGAGCAGGCATTTGCGGAACAATATGCTTTTGCTCAATCCTTGGGAAATGCTATTAATCTGATCAATGTGCCGGATGTTCAACGATTTAAAATTCGCAGCTGGGACACAGGAAAACAAATTGACCGCCAAAAACATCACTTTATTCCACATCTCAGAGCGATTGATTTTGATTTAAAAAACGGTTCCATTTTCCAGATTATCGAAGAAAACGAATTGGATCATGTATTACTTGTGTCTGGTGATCCACCGGAAGGACTTAAGCGAAGTTTCCATAACACCAATGTGCTGGATTTGATCCGAGTGGTAAAACAAAAATTTCCAGACCTATCTGTTTATGCAGGATTCGATTCTCATAGAAACGGTGTTCAGGATGAATGCAATTATATTAAACGAAAAGCCGATGCCGGCGCTGAAGGTTTCTTTTCACAACCGTTTTACGATATTCGCATGATTGAAATTTATATCGAGCAGATGCAAGAACTGGAAACCTATATCGGACTGAGTCCAATCACTACGCAATCATCCATGCATTATTGGGAGGTTAAAAACAAAGTACAGTTTCCTGCTGACTTCAGAGCGGATTATGACTGGAATATTGATTTCTCCAACAAGGCAATTGCATTGGCTAAGGATGCCGGAATGAATATTTATTTTATGCCGATCAGAATTGATCTTCCCAAATATTTTAACAAAATAAATTTTCCTGAAATTGCACAGAAAAGCGCAAGTTGTTGTGGATAATACAGTAGATACGACAGGTTGGCACTATGGAACCAGAGTCAAATAACTTCCAAAAGTGGTGTAGGATTTTTATTCTAGGTGCGGATTTGTCGCACCTACAGATGGCGAATCATTTCTGTACGTTTCTAACTATTTTCCTAATGCCGGAATGGGGTAAAAAGACATGTCAGTTTCAGGAGTTATTTAATGGTCTTTCCTATCCGCGTCAATCGCAAAGCCTCCTGTAATAGGCTTTGCGTAATACGAACATGGAATGGCACGAACTCCCCGTATGTTGTGTCGCCTGCGAATGCTATCTGGCAGCTACAATCCCTTGCCGTAAAAAAACCGCATCCGTGGCCGTGCGAAGTATATTTACTAACCAGGCATTTTATTCAGGTGAAATAATTCGTTCCGCTTTTCGGGTTTCGTCTTTACCAATCGTTAACAAATCCCAGAATAATAAAATACCGCCGATAAATGTCATAATACCAAACACCATACGCCAAACCATAGCCTGTAAAAACCAGGGATGATTTTGCGCGGCAAAATAGCCCATCCAGCTTGAACCTTCTACCGCTCGTTCGATAAAAGATTGTTCGTAACCGGCTATCAACAGGGCAATAGTCATACCGACTACACCCAGGTTAAGCAATATCATGGCTGATTTCCATTTCCAGCCATTATCCGGCATACCGCCACCCATCCAGCAATTACCACGAATTTTTTGTGCGGCCAGGTAGAAGAATGCAATATTGATTGTTGCATAAGCGCCAAAAAAAGCCAGGTGTCCATGAGATGCCGACCATTGTGTTCCGTGGGTATAGAGATTTATTTGTGGCAATGTATGCATGAATCCCCAGACACCGGCGCCGAAAAAATTACCGAAAGCATGGGCAATAATCCAGGCAAATGCAGGGTGATTGCTGGTTTTAAAATGATGCACGCCGGAATCATAAATGGCATGGACCACCATGGCAACCAGCGGAATCGGCTCCAAAGCAGAGAAAAAACCGCCAATAGTCAGCCAATATTCCGGTGTGCCTATCCAGAAATAATGGTGTCCCAAACCCAGAATGCCGGAACCAAACATCAATGCCACTTCAATATAAAGCCAGGTTTGCACGATACGGCGACGTACCCCCAACAGCT
>CAYYSO010000084.1:0-10474 GCA_964474415.1 uncultured Methylomarinum sp.
GTTCTTCGCGTTTTACACCCGTCACCTGCTCCACCTTGTCCGGTGTCCATTGCGCCACTTGTTTGCGAATTTCATCCATACCGTAAACACGTTGCTTGATAAACTCCTTATCCTCCCAGCCATTTTCAAAAATATGCCATAACATACCCCAGATCAGTGGTACATCTGTACCTGGACGTAAACTGATATGCTGGGTGGCATGAGCCGCTGTACGGGTAAATCGCGGATCAATAACAATCAATGGCGCCCCCTGCTCTTTGGCCTTAAAAATATGCAGCATCGATACCGGATGCGCTTCTGCGGGATTGCCGCCGATAATTAAAATCGCTTTACTGTTATGAATATCGTTAAATGAATTAGTCATGGCGCCATATCCCCAGGTGTTAGCCACACCGGCTACCGTGGTGGAATGACAAATACGAGCCTGATGGTCAATATTATTGGAGCCCCAGAATGCGGCAAATTTACGGAATAGATAACTTTGTTCGTTGTTATGTTTTGATGACCCCAGCCAGTACACTGAATCGGCGCCAGACTGCCTGCGAATAGACAGCATTTTATCGCCAATTTCATCAATAGCCTGTTGCCAGTCCATGCGTTTCCATTTGCCATCGACCAGTTTCATGGGATATTTCAGCCGTCGATCACCGTGACCATGTTCTCTGACTGATGCGCCTTTCGCACAATGCGCGCCAAGATTAAAGGGATGATCCATTGCCGGTTCTTGTCCCACCCAGACACCGTTTTCAACCTCAGCAATAACCCCACAACCAACCGAGCAATGGCTGCAAACCGTTCTTACCGATTTTACATTGCTCTTTCCAGTTGCTGATGTGGTTGTAGCTTGCGCTTTTTCCATCAGCGTAAATGGCATACCACCTAAAACAGCACTGCCGGCCGCCAGACTTGAATGCTTCAGAAAACTACGTCGGTTAATCCCCTGACGTTCTGATTCTTTTGCTGAAGCAGCCGTTAAACGTTTTATCAGTTTCATGCAACTATGCCGACTAAAAATTAATTTTACTGTAGTAAGCCTGAATATGCCTGGATTGGTGATAGCCTTGTTTTTTAGCTGATGGCATCAGCGACCGAACATCACTTGTTTGGGCAGATGTACGGCGCAAAATCATGGTTGTCGATGCTGCGACCATACCAGTCAACAGCCCTTTGATAAATGTTCGGCGGGTATTTTTAGATGACATAAGAATATTGGATTAATTATTATAGTTATTTGCAGAACATACCGATAAAAGCGTAAATATTCAATGAAAATGTGTTTTTCTACTTGTCTTTTTGTCCGTCTTCAGTGTTGCAGAAACAGTTAAATAGCCTGCTATGCACCTGTTTCCACGGTTTGAATACGAACAAAATTTCTGCGCCATAATGGTTGAATCTTTGAGTTTGTATAAACACATGCACACTGCTTGAAAATAACCGTGCTTTATGTAATGCTTTTATAGATCCATAATTTAACGCCTGACAATCATTACCAACCAATTGAAAAAAAAAGGTAAAACTCTATGTTTAGTACACATTCACGCTATATTACTGCGTTTGAAGACTGGGATACACAAAAAGAATTTTTTGGCTTTACGGTCCAGGATGCAGAATATTTAAAACAACTACATCCTATAGCCATTAGTTATGCCGATGAAATTGTTGAAGAATTGTACAATCATCTGTTGCGGTATGAAGAAGCGCGACGTTTTTTTAAAGATGAACAGGTGTTGGAACGTCTAAAATCAGCGCAAAAAAATTATTTTTTAGAACTGACTACTGGTGAATACGGTAAACAGTATTTTGATTCGCGGATTAAAATCGGCATGACCCATCAACGGATTGGTTTACCGATACGCTTATACATGGGCGCTTATTCAAAATATTTACAATTAATTATTCCCAAAATCTATCAACACTCAGATTTTGATGGTGAACAGGCCAATAATATATTTTTGGCTTTATATAAAATTATTAACCTTGATCAGGAACTTGCAATTTCTTCCTATATTCATACGGTTGATGAAGTCATTTCCCAACAAACCGAAGAAATTCTGGAAATGTCCACACCTGTCATCCAGATATGGGAAGGTGTGGTTGCAGCGCCCATTATCGGTACATTGGATAGCAGCCGAACACAACAATTTATGGAACGCCTGTTGGAATCCATTGTAGAGACCAATTCCTCAATTGCTTTAGTGGATATTACCGGCGTGCCCCAGATTGATACGGCAACAGCCCAGCATTTGATTGATACTATCAATGCCGTAAAACTACTTGGTTCACAAGTGATTATTACCGGTGTTCGTCCCGCAATTGCCCAGACTCTGGTGCATCTGGGTATTGACCTTTCAGGATTGATTACCCGTCCTTCAATGTCGGCAGGCTTACGTGTAGCGCTGGATAAATTATCAATACAAGTCACCTCCCTACAGAAAACTTGAGGAGTATCGGTAATGGAAAGTGAAAGTTTATCGGTCATTAAGTTAAAAGATATTCTATTAGTCACCGTACCTGATGATCCGGGCGACGACATAATTCAGGAATTACAAATCAAGGTTCTCGAGGCGATGGAAAAATATGAATCCAAAGGGCTTATTCTTGATATTTCCAATGTAAACGTACTGGATTCTTTTTTTGCGCGTACAGTTTCCGAAACCACCCAAATGGTTGAACTGATGGGCGGTAAAACTATTATTTCCGGTATGCAGCCCTGTGTCGCTATTACCGCTACAGAATTAGGCCTACAGCTTGGCAGGGCAGGGACGACGCTTGATGTAGATCGAGCTCTGGAAATATTCACACATAACGCCTTTGATATGGAATGAAGCGATGCAAAATGAAGATGCAGGCGAGCTCCCCATTAATTCTGAAGGCGATATCGTCAACTGTCGAAAAAAAATCAGAACTATAGCAACTAAAGCGGGCTTCGGCATGACTGATGTGACCCGCATAGTGACTGCGGTTTCAGAACTGGCCCGTAATGTTTATGTCCATGCTGGAGCCGAAGGAACCATGTATTGGCAACTGTTAAAACAACCCACTAATAAAGTGGGTATTGAATTGATATTTGAAGACCAGGGAATTGGTATTGCTGATATTGATCAGGCTTTGGAACAGGGGTTTAGCACTGCAAACAGTATGGGAATGGGATTATCCGGGGTTAAACGACTGATGGATGAAATGCAGTTAAAGTCTGAAATCAGTGTAGGTACTCAAGTAAGAGTCGTTAAATGGGGACGAAGGAAATAAATGCTGAATGAATCAAACTGTCAATTCATGGTTATATCTACTTCAGCACATATTATTGCCATTCGACGGATTGCCAAAAAAGTGGCTGAAAATATCGGCTTTGATAGTAAAACCTGTGAACAAATTGTTTTGGTTGTCAGTGAATTAGCTTCAAATATTATTAAATATGCCGGCCGGGGGGTAATCACGCTAACCCCTGTTATAGCAGACAACCGCCAAGGCATTATGATTGAATCAGTTGATGATGGCCCGGGTTTTGAAGAAGACTTTGTTTTAGCAGATGGGGTTTCAACACAAAGTACGCTAGGGTATGGTCTGGGCACAGTTAACCGCATGATGGATGAATTTGACATCCAGAGTGAAGCCGGTTCCTCTACCGGTACACGTATTTTATGTAAACGCTGGTTACCGGAACAATCAATTAACGCTTTATCCTGTCCCTTTGAATTTGCTGTTGTATCTCGTCCCAAACCGGGTGAAATGATGAATGGTGATGCGTTTGTGATTAAACATGGGGTGGATAACAGTACATTGATTGCGGTTATTGATGGTGTCGGCCATGGCGCTTTGGCACACGAGGCATCAAAAGCTGCAAAAAATTATATTGAAGCCCATAGCCACCTTCCCATCACTGATATTTTCAAAGGCACTGAACGCGCCTGTCGTGCAACTCGCGGCGTGGTGATGGCGATTGCAATATTTGATTGGGAATCCATGCGTCTCACCTATGGCAGCGTTGGTAATATTGAGGTGCGCGTATTGGGTAACCACGAAAAATTTAAATTTATCGTCAGGCGAGGCATAGTTGGAAAAAAGGCATCTAACCCGGTCATTACCTGTAACGACTGGTATGCTGATTCCATTCTAGTTTTGCATTCCGATGGTTTAACCTCCCGCTGGAGCAGTAATGATTTTATCTCCTACCATAATCAACCAGCGAAAACTATGACTGAACACATGCTGCGAACATTAGCAAAGGATCATGATGATGCAACATTGGTTATTGTTAAATGAATGATAAAAGTTTTGATCAATCTCTAACTGAGAAACTGCAGCTAATCAAGGGATTACAAGAAGAGCTTGAAGAGACAAACCAGGGTGTTTTACTGTTGATGCAGGAGGTTGAAGAGTTAAAAAATAAAAAACTGGCTGAAAGGATGGAAACCATTAATCAACTGCAGGAAGAGCTTGATAAAACCAATAAAGGCCTGATTGCACTCACTATAGAACTGGAACAGTCTGAAGAAAAATATCGTAGCATTCTGGAAGCTGCGACAGAAGCTATTTTTACCTTCACCGAAGAAGGCATGGTTGAAACCTTTAATTCAGCTGTTATTAACTTATTTGGCTATAATCAAGTCCAGTTGATTGATATGGATATTCGCACTCTGATTCCCGGATTTGAAAAAATGGCCAATATGACAGAAATCAGCAAACATATTGAACATTTAAAAAACACCGGGTTTGATAATTATTTTTGGGGGAAAAAGCAAGATCAGCAGTTATTCCCCATTGAAATGACTTTAGGAAAACCCATCTACAAGGATGAAAAATTATGGATGTTAATCTCACGGGATATTACCGAACGTAAAAAGGCCGAGGAAAGTTATCGTTTGACTGCGAAAATATTTGAAGGCAGTAATGATGCCATTGTTATTACCGATACCAAAGGCAATATTCTAAATGTTAACCGGGCATTTACAGCAATTACGGGGTATGAAAAAAGCAAAGTCGTTGGACAAAATCCCAGGCTGATGAAATCTGATCGGCACGATAACAGCTACTATCGTCGTATTTGGAAAACACTATTAAAAACGGGATCCTGGAATGGCGAGGTATGGGACAAGCGTCAGGATGGTAGCGACTATCCCAAATGGCTATCTATTAGCTGTGTAAAAAATGAATTTAACGAGCCGTCACATTTTGTCGGTATTTTTACCGATATCACCGAACGTAAGGAAGCGGAAGACAAGTTACGGCAATTAGCTCATTTCGATCCATTAACGCATTTACCTAATCGTTCCTTATTTATAGATCGTTTAAAAGAAGCTGTAGAACTGACCATACGGCTGAACAAAAGAATTGCCGTCATGTTTTTGGATCTGGATCGTTTTAAAATTGTTAATGATACCCTTGGTCATCAGGCCGGCGATCATTTGCTAATAGAAGTCGCTCATCGTTTGGAAGCCTGTATTCGCAGTACAGATACCGTTGCTCGCTTAGCAGGTGATGAATTTACCATTATTTTATCTAATCTGGACAATCCACAGGAAGCTGCTTTAGTCGCTAAAAAAATATTAGCGGCATTTAATCCCCCCATCAATCTTGATGGTCGTGAGGTATTTATATCTGCCAGTATTGGTATTAGTATTTTTCCAGAAGACGGCAAGAATGTTGGACAGCTGTTAAAAAATGCTGATGCGGCAATGTATCACGCCAAAGAATCCGGGCGTAATAATTACCAGTTCTTTTCCCATCTTATCAACCAAAAGGTATTGGATGAGCTGGAAATGCAAACCAACTTACGCAATGCCTTAAAATGCAATGAGTTTTTATTGCACTACCAGCCTCAGATTTCATTGGAGAGTGGAAAAATAATTGGCCTGGAAGTTTTAGTGCGCTGGAAACATCCAAAATTAGGTTTTATACCACCTGGCAAGTTTATTCCTTATGCTGAAAAAACCGATTTAATTATCAGTATTGGCGAATGGGTATTACGTACCGCCTGTGAAAGAAGTGTTTTCTGGCAACAACAAGGCTTGGCTCCTTTACGAATTTCGGTCAACTTGTCCGGCATGCAATTAAAACAAACAGATCAGGTGGCTACCGTCGCCGCTATTTTGGCAGATACCGGATTAGATCCGAATTTACTGGAACTGGAATTAACTGAAAGTGTGGTTATGGAAAATGCGGAAGTGACTATTAATACCCTGCGTGAACTTAAAGCGATGGGAATTCGCTTGTCGATTGATGACTTTGGCACGGGTTATTCATCATTAAGCTATTTAAAACGTTTCCCGATTGATACTTTAAAAATTGATCGATCATTTGTCAAAGATATTACCACTGATTTCGATGATGAAGCCATAGCATCCACTATTATCGCCATGGCTCATAATTTACGCTTAAAAGTCATTGCTGAAGGTGTTGAGACCAAAGAACAGTTAACTATCTTGCAGAAAAAAAACTGTGACGAAGTACAAGGCTATTATTTTAGCAAACCGCTACCGGAAAAAGAGCTGCTGATATTTTTAAATTCTCAATCCCTAAGTTGTACTTGAATTTACAGCATTTCCAGTCGCCTAACCTCGTATACACTTTCGGTGGATGCGTTACACTTATCCACCCTACGCCTACTGCGTGAAAGACCCATTTTGTAGGGGGGCATCCACCAAAGTCGTAACTAACGCAATATGAAAACGCTGTAGCTCTATTCTCATGGCCGTGAAAGTCCTTTATAAAAGCCTCACGAACTTTCATTTTTCGAAGTGATGGATGCGCCATCATAATCGTTAATATATCCATGTTAACCCCGTCTTGAACTTTCCAGCTGTAAAAAACTTTCGCCAAGCCGGGCAATTGCCGGATAAAAAATACCCGTCTGTGTCCGTTTTAAATCATCAAAAAAACGGCCGAACCATGTTTTGATATACCGCTGAAAAAATTCATCCTGTTCTTCGCGATTATCAAAAATCAGTAGCGCCATGACTTCACAAATGGCGCTAATATGATCTTCCGGTTGTTTATTATCTTGTTGACGTTGATAACCCAGTTTTTGTAAATCAGCTCTCAGTTGCGCCAATGGTTTTTCCATTAAAAAGCCGGTTTCATAATATGAATAAAATGGTGATAGTTCGCCCCTCCCTAAGCCGATAAATAGCTGATGAAACTCATCATCAAGCTTTTCAACATCCATTGTTGCTGCAAGCTGCGATAATTTCTGCCAGGCTGAAGGGTATGCTTCCGGGTTTTGCAGCTCTGCTAATTCAATCGCAGCTATATCATCCAAGAAAGCTTGATCAACCGGCAAACTGAAAAGCCGGGCTAACAGCTGATAAAGGTATGCTCGCTCTTGCTGTTCCGGATTCATTTATTATCAAACTCGGAAATGACTTTACAGTCTTCACACATCATTAACTGCCGTTTTTTTTCGCCATGAAACATCGGGTGATGCTGTAATTTTTCCATGATTGTGTTAATCATGCTTTGGGCGGCAAACGCTTTATCGCAAACAATACAATGAAACGGTTGTTCTTCATATAGCAATCTCGGTTTTCTCGCTGCTACTGAGTCATATAAATAACGAGGAGATAATGAAATGACCTGCTCCGGGCAGGCATGACTGCAAATACCACATTGTACACACTGTGCTTCAATAAACTTCAATTGTGGTAATTCACTTGCGGATAACAAAGCCTGAGTCGGACAGACCGAAACGCATGACATGCATAAAGTACAACCAGCCTGATTGACTTCAATTGCACCAAAACTGGCCGGAGTTGATAAATGACAAGATTGCGCAGTGGTGTCGGCCTGTTCCAGCAAATGCTCAATCGCCATACGGATTGCCGTTCTTTTATCGGCATCGGGTTGATATATTGCTTTAGCAATTTGTAATTGCTCGCTATTAACTACAAACTGTTGTGGTCCTGCCAATTGAATCAAATTGGCTGCATAACCCAGTCCTGCCAGTATTTCATTCGCTTGTGTTATTAGTTCTGTTAAAACCTGAAGAGTTACTGCCGTTAAATCCCCTGTATCCAGCAACCACACTTGTTGAGCGCCATAGGCTATAGCGCTTAACCAAATATCCATCCCCGTCGAACTCAAAGTTTCGACTGTGAGCGAGCTAATTATTTGGGAACAATTGATATTGTCCGGCAGTTTTCCGCTATGCAACAATAAAATGGCGGATTGTGCCGCCAGCTTCTGTTTGATGGTCATCAAGGTTTGCAAGCGCTCAGGATATTGATAACTGATGGCACCGCTGGGGCAAATGCTGGCACAATCGCCACATCCCTGACATAGATAAGGATTGATTTGAATAACACCGGATTCAGAGGAAATAGCATCCGTTGCACAAACCTCAATACATTGTCTGCATCCCTCTATACCGCGCCGGTTATGTGCGCATTTTTGCGTATCCAGTTGGAAATATTTGGGTTTGTCGAACTGCCCTATCATATCCGGCAATTCGGATATTGTTTCAACCAGGCCATCGAGGTTATCTTTGACATGATAATAGCCGAATGGCAAAATAGCGCTTTTTATTGCCGGTTGTTGTTGTAAATCCAATACCAAATCATAGACTGAAGTTGTCACTCCCAATAAGGTGAAGTATCCTAAATAACCTTTTATTTCAGGACTATCAAGAGCCGGAAGCGTTTCAACACCTTGTTCATGTAATAACATTTCTATCCTGATTCCAGGATTGTCAGTCGGCAACCAGGAAATTCTGAAATTTTTGTTTAAACTAGCTAAAGCGTAATCAAATCGCGTTTTGTTGGCAATAATCAATAAACGGTTTGAAGTTTGGTAGCTGACATATTCAACGTGATCATCGTATTCAGCTTGAAACTCAGGATATAACATTATCTACTGACTTCTCAATATCGTCCATTTCAGGCAAATCATTATCTTTTGCAGTCACTTGTTGATCTTCACGATTATCTGTTTGCAAACGCGCTATCGCTTGCTGCATTTCTGTGGGAATCAAATCTCCGCGTGCAGCAAAGAAACTATAATCTTCATCATATTCGTTCAAGCCGTCGCGTCCGGAAAAACGGCTTTGTTGAAAGATCTTTTTGAATGCTAACTGTTTGCTTTGTTCCGCCAGTTGTTCAACGACTTCGCAGGAATCATTATCGCTAAAAAACCAGCCTTGAAAAACTTGAACAAAATAACGCATATCAACCCATGCTTAAATAACGCTCGCCGGTGTCGTGAATAACCGTTACCACTGTTTTTCCTTCACCCATCTGCTCGGCAATACGAATCGCTGCACAAACACTGGCGCCGGATGAAATGCCGGCCATGATACCCTCTTCTTCAATCAGGCGTTTACGCATTGCAAAAGCCTCTTCGGTACTAACCAGTTCAATATCGTCAACAAGATCCACATCCAGGTTTTTAGGGATAAATCCTGCGCCTATTCCTTGAATTTTATGCGGACTGTGGGTTCCGCCTGAAATAACGGGAGATTCAGACGGCTCTACGGCTACCACTCTGAAATCAGGATTACGCTTTTTGATCACATCTGCCACACCGGTAATTGTCCCGCCGGTACCGACTCCACAAACAAACGCATCTACATTGCCATCGGCAGCAGACCATATTTCCTGAGCTGTGGTTTGCCGGTGTATTTCCGGATTAGCCGGATTTTCAAATTGCTGCGGCATAAAAGCCCCTTCAGTCTGGGATACGATTTCCTGTGCTTTGGCTATAGCCCCCTTCATTCCATCAGGTCCCGGCGTTAAAATAATTTCAGCGCCATATAAAGCCAATAACTGTCGTCTTTCCACCGACATGGTCTCAGGCATGGTCAAAATACAATGATAGCCACGCTGCGCGGCCACCATGGCTAAAGCAATACCTGTATTTCCGGATGTAGGTTCAACAATAGCTCCTCCGGCCTGTAAATCCCCTGATTTTTCGGCTGCTGTAATCATCGCCAATCCAATTCTATCTTTAACTGAACCGCCGGGATTTCTTGATTCCATCTTAACCAAAACATCGGCCGAATTTTTCGGCACGATACGTTGCAATTTCACCAATTCTGTATTGCCAATAAGTCTAGTAATATTATTTGCTTTAGCCATGATTTAATCCCCCTAAATAACAAGCTTCAGTACAATGACCAAGTTATACATCTATTAACTTAATAAATCCATCTTAAATACGTCAACTTATGACTGACCTTGACTACTCGCTAGTATTTCTGGATTAACCACGATGAAACTTTTATCGATATCGGCACACACAATTACCATAATTATTCAACGGTTATTCCGGCCACTGATTACCAGAAATTGATTAGAAAAGCAGAATCTGCTGGATGATATCCATTGCCCTTAACTATATATTTTGGCAATTGAAGAAGCTTTACCTCAGGATATGGTTAAGCGTTTAATTGACGGTGAAAACAAAATCAAGGTTCGGACAGGCCTTTGGATGTAACCGTTCACAGCCCTTGCCAAAAAAATTACCCTATTGTAAATTTCACCTA
>CAYYSO010000085.1:0-10401 GCA_964474415.1 uncultured Methylomarinum sp.
CTTTTCCGGTGATACCTTTAGGGATCAGGGAAACCAGCATTAAATGATTGTCGGTGCCACCGGAAACGACATCGAAGCCGCGTTTGATAAATACCTCGGCCATTGCTTTGGCATTATTGATCACCTGTTGTTGATAAATTTTAAATTCCGGGGTCATGGCCTCTTTAAATGCCACGGCTTTTGCGGCAATGACATGCATCAATGGCCCACCCTGGATGCCGGGAAATATATTGGAATTGAATTTTTTCTCCAGCTCTGGATTATGTTTACACAAGATCAAGCCTCCGCGTGGGCCGCGTAAGGATTTGTGCGTCGTGCTGGTCACCACGTCGGCAATCGGCACGGGATTTGGGTATAAGCCCGCAGCAACCAGACCGGCAACGTGAGCCATATCCACGAATAAATAAGCGCCGACTTGATCGGCAATATCACGGAAACGTTGCCAGTCCCAGATGCGTGAATAGGCTGAAAAGCCGGCGACGATAACCTTAGGTTTATGTTCCAGCGCCAAAGATTCAACCTGGTCGTAATCAATTTCGCCGGTATCCGGGTGCAACCCGTATTGAATGGCATGGTAGATTTTGCCGGAGAAGTTTGGTTTGGCGCCGTGAGTCAAATGGCCGCCATCAGCCAGGCTTAAACCTAAAATGGTATCACCCGGTTGAATCAATGCCATATAGACAGCCATGTTGGCTTGTGAGCCGGAATGGGGTTGTACGTTGGCATAATCGGCATCGAAAAGTTCTTTGGCCCGGTCGATAGCCAGTTGTTCGGCTTTATCGACATACTCACAGCCCCCGTAATAACGTTTGCCCGGATAGCCCTCTGCATATTTATTGGTTAAGAGCGAACCTTGCGCTTCCATCACTCGTGGACTGGTATAGTTTTCAGAGGCAATCAGTTCAATATGGTCTTCCTGACGCTGACGCTCTTCTTCTATTGCCTGAAACAATTCATCGTCAAAACCGGCAATGGACATGGATTTTTTAAACATTGATTTCTCCTGATTTGGAAGGGTGGATATTCAAGAAGTTGGCTGGATTAATAATACTTGCAAATCAGCTACGTTAGTGCCGGTTGCGCCGGTATTCAGTAAATCCTGAGACAGTTTTAAGGCATTATAAGAGTCATTATTTTCAAGTAATTCACAAGCAGAGACGGAATGCCGGCTTATGCGTTTTAATGAGTTATTGTCAACTATGCCGCCCGCGGCATCAGTAGGGCCGTCGCGGCCATCTGTGCCGCCGCTTAAAAATACCCAGTTACCCGCTAAAGCGTGTTTCTCAGCGGCAATGGCAAATGCCAACGCCATTTCCTGGTTACGACCGCCACGTCCGCTGCCTGTCAGGGTGACGGTAGTCTCCCCGCCGGCCAGTATTGCCATGGCTTTATTGAAACCTTTTTGCTGTAATTCTTTGACCTGTAAAACCAGTTCTTCCGCTTCATCTCTCGTTTCACCCGTTAGTTGGTCATTGTATAGACGGGCTTCATATCCTCTGGCTTGCGCAGATCGCAGGGTTTCACTAATGCTGATTCGGTTGCTGCCTAATAGAGTGTATGAAATAGCATTAAATAATGGCTCATCGTTTTTGGGCGTTTCAGAAATTTCTCCGCGGCAGCCCCTGTTTAACAAAGTGCGTACCGATTTCGGCACTTTTGAGTAAATATGTTTCTGCTGCAATATGGCAACGGCATCGGCAAAATAACTGTCATCGGCGACGGTAGGGCCGCTGGCGATAGAGCCAAGATCATCGCCTACCACATCCGATAAAATCAGAGCGTGCAGATCTGCCGGGGCAGTCAGCCTGGCCAGTCCGCCACCTTTTAATTGTGACAGGTGTTTGCGGACACAGTTAATTTGATTGATATTAGCGCCGCTGGCAAGCAACAGCTCCGTTGTGGCAATCTTTTCCTGTAGCGTAATGCCTTTAGCTGGTAAGGGCAGCAGCGCCGAGCCGCCCCCTGATACTAAAACCAATACCAGTTCATTCTGTTTTGCCTGGCGGATCCGTTCGGCAATCAAGGAGGCTGCATGGTATCCTGATTCATCAGGCAGAGGGTGGCCTGCGCCTATTACCTGAAAATTGTCTACCGGTTTTTCATTTTCATAATTCGTTACCGCGATACCGGGAAGGAGTGTAAGTTGAGCCGGTATGATTTCCTGCGCAGCTTTAGCCATAGCGCAGGCCGCTTTACCAAAAGCGATTAAATGGACTGCCGACCATCTACCCACACGTTTTTTTGCAGGGTTTTCCAAATCCAGTACGATTTCAATAGAATGATCGCCGGCATCGCCAACAGACAAGCAATGTTTAACCGCCAGGTAGGGATCAGCGGCCGCAATACCGGCCTGGAAAATTGCTGTTGCGTCATTACGCAGGTTTTGGATTGTATGGATCATGATGATAGATCAAGATCGTGGACTTAGGCCATTTCTTTTGCCAGCTTAAAGATTAATTCTGCATCAAAGACCTGGTTGTTGGCTTCAAACAATTTGGCAATACAGGCTCTATGCAAAGCCAGTTTCAATGTGCCGAAACCTATAGCACCCCAGATGATTTTACCGTGACGATCAAGACCTTTGTCCATCATGTCGGTGCCGCCAATTCCCAGCGGCGGGGTGGCATTGGCATCGGCTATTATTCCAATATTGGGATTGTCCTGCCAGTGTTCCGGTTTTAACAATTCAATGCCTGCCGCGCCAGTGGCAAAAACAATATTCGCATCTTGAACAGCATTGGCGCGAGCGTCCATATCGGCCGCTTCAATCGGCGTCAGATCAACACCGAAGCGCTCTTTCATGGTAAAACAGGCTTGTTCGGCATTAAAGATATGGCGGGAAGTTATGCTGACTTCCGCTCCTTCCTGAGTTAACATGACTGCAGCACGCTGGCCTACCGGGCCTGTGCCGGCAAGGATCACTGCTTTTTTGCCTTGCAGTGAGCCGCTGGTGGACATTTTAGCTACGGCTGCGGCCGCAGTTGTGTTACTGCCATTGCTGTCCAGCATGACAGAAACCTGGAAACCCGCGAAAAAATGTTTTTGTACGGCGTAAAATAATTCCTGTCCGGCTGCCATATCGCTGCCGCCGATAAATATAGCAGTATTTTTTTTATCTTTAGGCGCGCGGGTGAAAATGGTTCCTTCCACCAGCGGTTTGACGTTTTCAGGTGTGACGCCGCCAAAGCCAACGACATGATCAGCGCCGCCGTCATAGGCAACGACAGTATCAAAACTGGATGGATGGAGGTCGGTGTCGAATTGGAATAACAATTTCTTCATTAACTTACCTGAAAAATAAACGACAACAATATTGTTGTGAAGTTATAAAACCGGTCTATTATACAGTATATTGTAATAGGCGATTTATTTAAGCTTGGTTATAGAAGAAGCAGTTGATTAGTTATTGTCTGCCAAATAGTATTGTGTCATATTGTGCCACAAAATTATGCAGGAACTTTTCGGTTTGCATTGAGATTGATTCGATAATCATAAACTGTCTGAATTGCTACAGAGATAGAGCCGAAGTTATTGATGAATAAAAAATACACAAGGAGAACAGATGAAAACCCCCGTTGATATTGCTGTGACAGGCGCGGCTGGACAGATTACTTATTCGTTGCTTTTTCGACTGGCAGGCGGGGCGTTATTGGGGCCGGATCAACCTATTATATTACATTTGCTGGAAGTGCCGCAGGCTATGGACTCCCTGAAAGGGGTAGTGATGGAATTGAATGATTGCGCTTATCCTCTGCTGCAAAAAATTATTACCACTGACGATCCCAAAGTTGCCTTCAAAAATGTTGATTACGCCTTTCTGGTGGGCGCCAAGCCTCGTGGTCCGGGTATGGAAAGACGCGATTTACTGGAAAACAATGCCGAAATTTTTTCTGTGCAAGGTCGGGCGTTAAATGAAGTCGCCAGTAGAAATGTCAAGGTGTTGGTGACCGGGAATCCTGCCAATACCAATGCCTTGATCGCAATGAAAAATGCACCAGATTTGCATCCTGAATGCTTTACCGCCATGACTATGCTGGATCATAATCGTGCGATCAGTCAATTGGCGGAAAAATGCGGTGTTCGTTGCAAGGAAATCAGAAATGTTGTGGTTTGGGGGAATCATTCTGCCACCCAATATCCTGATTTGCATTACGCTAAAGTTAAAGGGCAGGATGCATTACCCCTGGTGGGTGAAGACTGGTTTGTGGACGAGTTTATACCCACTGTGCAACAGCGCGGCGCCGCTATCATCAAAGCCAGAGGACAATCCAGCGCCGCTTCAGCCGCTAATGCCGCTATCGGTCAGATGAAAGCCTGGACTAGAGGCACAGTAGAAGGCGACTGGGTCAGCATGGCTGTTCCTTCAGATGGTAGTTATGGTATAGAAGAAGGGTTAATGTATTCTTATCCGGTCACTGTTACAGACGGAGAGATTAGTATTGTACGGGGTCTGGATATCAGCGAATTCAGCCGGAAAAGAATGAGTATAACTGAGGCTGAATTAAAAGAGGAAAGGGACGCTGTCAAACATTTGTTATAAAATGGTTTTTCTCAAAGAGTCACTGTAATGTAAGTTAAGAAAATGTGTGCGAATTCATTCGCACTGGGCGGATAAATTCGCATCTGTGCCCATAGCTAATGTCAATAGAACAGCCGGTGGGCAATCTTTTCTACCCGCCCTGCATGTCCAAATGGATAAAATGTTATGCCCAATTATCGACAAACAAAAACGCCTGGCGTCTGTTATTTTTTACTGTGGTCACCTTAATATAAGTAAGGTTAAACCACTTTATCCGGTAAAGGTTTTTCGGCAAAAAAAGCGGCTAGATTTTCCAGTACTTTTTCTCCCATTGCTGTTCTGGTGGCGAATGTGGCGCTGCCTAAATGGGGTAATAAGGTAACGTTGTCCAGTGTCAGAAAGCCCTTGTTAACATCTGGTTCACTCTCATAAACATCCAGGCCGGCGCCGGCAATTGTTTTTTCCTGCAAGGCTTTGATAAGCGCGTTGTTATCAACCACGTCGCCACGGGAAGTGTTGATTAAATGCGCTGTTGACTTCATTAGTTGCAGACGGTTTTCATTGATCAGATGGTGAGTAGCGCTACTACCCGGACAGTGTAATGAAACGTAATCGGATTGTTGCAAAAGCTCTTCAATGGTGTCGATTCGGGTCGCCTGTAAATCATCTACAATCGCTCGATTGGCCGGGCTGGGCTTGAAAAAAAGAATTTTCATGCCAAAGCCGTGATGAGCTTTTCTCGCCATTGCCTGAGCGATACGACCGAAGCCAATGAGTCCCAATGTAGTGCCGGTTACATCGTTGCTCATCATATGAGTCGGATTCCAACCACTCCATTTTTTTGCGCGTACCAGACGATCTCCCTCAGCGCCACGTCGGGCGGACATTAATAGCAGAGTCATCGCAATATCAGCGGTACTTTCAGTCAATACTCCGGGGGTATTTGTGACTACCAGACCCTGTTGTTTAGCCGCTTCAATATCAATATGGTTATAGCCGACGCCAAAGTTAGCAATAATCCTACAGCGTTTGTTGGCGACGTTGATGACCGCCGCCGGAAATGCATCGCAAACCGAAGGGCAGACCGCGTCATAGCTTTGCAGTGCGCTTTTGAATTCAGCCACTGTTAATGGTCTGTCGTCTTCATTCAGAATAACGTCGTAAAGCGATTTTAATTTTGTTTCTACGGAAGCCGGCCATTTGCGGGTGATGAATACTTTGGGTTTGTTCATGGGCTGTTTAGCTCTATGAAGATCAACGGGAGGGAAATAAGTTCAGACTAAAAAACAAAGGCATCGACGTAGTAAATAACGACGATGCCTTTTTGATTGATGGGGTGGGTGGTTACGCCGCCGTTGAACGATAGTACTCGATAGCTGCCGAGACACCGCTGCCCGGTGCAAAATCAAAGCCATTGTCCAGCATGGCCATTTCCACACCGGCAATGGCACCCAACATAGAAACATCATTCATATCGCCCATGTGACCGATACGGAATACTTTGCCGGCCACTTCGGTTAAGCCGGCGCCTAACGAAATATCATATTTGTTATAAGCAGTGCTAATAACGTCACGGGCATCTTTGTCTTCAGGAACCACAATTGCAGAAACCGTATCGGATTCAAAGCCCGGTTGGGCGCACAATTTTAAACCCCATGCGGAAATGGCGCGACGAGTACCTTCGGCTAAACGGGCATGACGGGCGTAGACATTATCCATCCCTTCTTCCAGCAGCATATCCAGCGATTTACGTAAACCATGCAACATAGGGGTTGGTGCTGTGTAAGGGGTGTAGCCATCTTTATTTTGGTTCATCATGGCTTTCAGATCCAGAAAATTGCGGGTGCACTTTGCGGTTTCTGTGGCTTTCAATGCCTTTTGGCTGAAGGCAACAATGGCCAGACCAGCGGGTAGCATAAAGCCTTTTTGCGAGCCGCTGATGGCGCCGTCTATACCCCAGTCATCCATGCGGAATTCCAGGCTGGCGATAGAACTGACGCCATCGACAAATAACAGCGCCGGATGGCTGGCTGCATCCATGGCTTTACGAACACCATTAATATCACTGGTGACACCGGTAGCTGTTTCATTATGCGTGGCAAGCACTGCTTTGATTTCGTGGTTACTGTCTTCTTTCAGTCGCGCTTCAAGGTCATCCACAGGGATGCCTTTCCCCCATTCCACTTCGTGACATTCAACATCCAGGCCCAGGTTTTTGGCCGCTTCCTTCCATAGATGACCAAACTGGCCGAAACGGTAAATCAATACTTTATCACCAGGGCTTAGAGTGTTGGTTAAGGCAATTTCCCAGCCGGCTGTTCCGGTAGCGGGAAATATAAAAGCCTGTCCGCTTTCGGTACGAAAGACTTTTTTCAAATCTTCCAGAATGGGTTTTAGCAGTTTAGGGAAGTCCGGAGAACGGTGATCTTCCATAGGGACGTGCATGGCGCTTAAAATTTCGTGGGGGGTATTGGTAGGGCCAGGTATAAATAAGTGGTTGCGACCAGCCATTGATGTGCCTCTGATGGTTTAATGTGATGTAAAGAATGGCTTCTTAAAAAAGGATAAAGAAACCAGCAAAACCCAAAAATAATGCCATATTTTGTTTGATTCAGCAACTTCGGATTTCTTGTGCATTCTCGAAGCTGGAATGTTGAGCGCTATACCGGGATGTTTTACCGGTGGATCCTGTAAAGCCCTTCCAGAACTAAAGAATTCGGGCTAATCGTGCCGACCAGGTTGTCACCATCGAGAACAGGAGCTCTAACCAGATTGTAAGTGTCAAACAGGCGTGAGCAATATTTGATGTCCATGTTGGGATGCACTTTGATAACTGGGCAAGTCATGATTTCATAAACATTAATACGCTGCGGAGCCCGGTCTTTGGCCAGTACATGGCGAGCAATGTCGGTCGAAGTGATCATGCCGTATTCATCATCATCATGGCGTTTATTGACGATCAGCACCGAAGTTTTATTTTCTTTCATGGTGAGTAGGGCATCGGCTATAGTTGCTGCGCCGTCAATTGTGCTGAATGAGGTTTTCATGACATCTTTTACGCGTACAATTTTGACTTTTTCATTCATACTTCATCTTCCAGTTCGGTGGTTAATTGTTCGACCTGATGCATTACGCCGATTGCATCTTCGACATCGATTTGAAAGGCAATGCCAGTGCCGGGTTTGCTGTCAAACTCGCCAACGCGGGCGATTTTCTCCAAAATACTGCGACTGAGATGCTTTTCAACCAGAAACATTAATACATCACGCTGGGTTTCCAGATTCAGGCCAAAAAAAGTTTTACTTTGCTTGATTCCTTCGCCACGGGCGCTGGTGATAACGGTTGCGCCTTTGGCACCGCTTTGGCGCGCGGTATCGAGAACCAGGTCGGTTTTATCGTCTTCGACAAATGCAATGAGTAACTTGAAATGCATAGTTTACCTCGGGTTTAATGAAAGTGGCGTTTGTTAAGCCAGTCAGCAATTTGTGCGTAAGTCAGTACTGCAATAATAGGAAACAAACTGGCAAAAGCGATTAGTCCAAAGCCGTCCAACAGAGGGTTTCTGCCCGGAACTGTAGAGGCCAGGCCAAGACCCAAGGCAGTTACCAATGGAACAGTGACGGTTGAGGTGGTGACGCCGCCGGAATCGTAAGCCAGTCCTATGATTAGTTTGGGGGCAAAAGTTGTCTGAATAATAACCACGATATAACCGGTAATGATAAAATAATAAAGCTCGGCACCGGTCACGATTCGGTAAACGCCAAGGGTAATGCCAAAGGCAACTCCCATAGACACGGCAATTCTTAGACCCCAGGCATGAATGGCGCCGCCGGAAATTTCCTCGGCTTTGATTGCTACTGCCAGTAACGCGGGTTCTGCCAGGGTGGTAGCAAAGCCAATACTGGCTGCAAAGATATAAACCCAGAAATAAGTCTGCCAGGTAGCTGTTTTGGAGTTGCCGGCGATACCCAGAAATTCAGGCGTTGTCAGTTCGACCGCCATCAGTTCGCCTAACGGGAAAAGAGCCATTTCCAGACCTTTTAGAAAGAATGCAATACCTAGCAGCACATAGAAAAAACCCAGAAGAGTTTTGCCGGGGTTAGGCAAAGGTTTACGAATAACCAGTAATTGAAAACCAATGATAATGGCGGCAATCGGAAAAATATCTTTGGCTGTTTCCTGCAGGGCGTCACAGACATTTAGCAGCCAGGTTAATGTTTCGGTCATTGCAACATTCCGTAAATCATCACAAAAATTATTGGCGTTAACGAGGCAAAGGCAATCAGGCCAAATCCGTCAACCATCGAATTTCTCCCCTTGATAGAGCTAGCCAGACCGATACCCAGGGCGGTAACCAGAGGAACGGTAATCGTGGAGGTTGTAACGCCACCGGAATCGTAGGCAATACCTATTATTTCCGCCGGTGCAAATGGAGTAATGACCAACACACCGCAATAGCCGCTGATGATTAGATAATGTAACGGCCAGCCACGCAGAATGCGTAGCACACCGATAACAATGGCAAAACCAACCGATAAGGCAACACTGATTCTGAGTCCCAGAGCATATTGTTTTCGGGACTGTTCATCAGAGGTTATGAGTTCGCCTTTGCCGGCAATGTCTGCCGCCTCATCCGCTACTGCAATCAAGGCGGGTTCGGCAATTGTGGTGCCGAATCCCAGGCAAAAGGCAAACAGCATTAGCCAGAACAGGCTGCCTTTACTGGCAAAAGCATATGCCATCGCTTCGCCGATGGGGAATAACCCCAGATCCAGTCCTTGGACAAACAGAGTTAAACCGAGAATGACAAACACTGTGCCGGTAACAAGGTCGAGTATATTGGGAATTGGTTGTCGGATAATTAGTATTTGAAAAACCAATACAACCACAAGGATTGGAGCCAGATCTATAAAGCTACTGAAAATCTGTTTAATAAAACGATTGTGCCGGAAAGACATAGTAACTCCATAATTGTATTTTAGATTGTAGATAAACTGGGGGGGAATACAAGGCTGACGAAAGGCGAAATTAGTATATTGACTCAGACTTGGCTTTGTTGCATAAATAAATCACAAGGTGATTTTCCCTAAATTTCATTACCTATTCATGAGACAGGGTAACTTTCGGGCACACCAAGGCCTGTCATTTTGTTCAACGCACCAACAAGGAGGTACGCCTCAACTTGTTGGGCAGAAAAAATTCTGTTTTTCAGTTTATCACTAAATAGTTCTTAAATAGTCCTTTGATTCGAAACATGGCCGTTTCCGCCAAGCTTCGTTGATGATAACCACTTTGTTATTTCCATTCCTTCTTCCCGATTTCAGCGCAACGTCGAACAATAGCTGTTCTTGGATGAACAGCCCCCCTTCATCATCAGGCCATTCAGCAGCTCCTTCTCGTCAACTGCAACCACTTCCTGAGTTTGCGCATCTACCATCACATGCAGCTTTCGCCAGGTCCGGCGCTTGCTCACACCATGTTTTCGAACTTTCCATTCACCTTCACCATACACTTTCAACCTGGTTGAATCGACAACCAGGTGCCGGGGCGTTCGGCTATCCGAACGGGGTAATCGAACTTCTAAGGTTTGTTGGCGACGGCTTAAAGTACTGTAATGGGGCGCCTGGATGGAAAGCTCTAATAACCGGACTAACGATAATAAAAATCCTTGTGTCGCCCTCAACGGAAGCTTGAAAACTTCTCTAAGCGTCAGCGCACATTGAATCGCCACATCAGAATATATCAGCGGACTACCTCTATATCCCGTTTTTTCAGGATGATGCCAATGCTCTACCAAGGATTCATCAAACCATATCGTCGTGTGAATCACGATTGATTAATGCCTGGTTGTAGTTCGACCAGTTCTTTAGCTTGTACTGTTG
>CAYYSO010000086.1:0-10333 GCA_964474415.1 uncultured Methylomarinum sp.
GAAGTATCAATGTTGAATTGAGAAAACGCTATGAATTATTTGCCAATGTACGTCCAGCAAAAAGCTGGCCGGGGGTTAAAACCCGATTTGAAGATGTTGATATCGTTATTGTCAGAGAAAATACCGAAGGTTTGTATTCCGGTCTGGAACATTATTTAACCCACAAAAAAGATGTTGCTGAAAGTTTAGCGGTAGTGACTCGTGAAGGTTCTCAGCGAGTGATTGAGCACGCTTTTAAATATGCGCGTGAAAATAACCGAAAAAAAGTAACGGTCTGTCATAAAGCCAATATTTTAAAATATACTCAAGGTCTTTTTCTTGATGTGGCCAGAGAAGTTTCCAGACAATTCCCTGATATTGAATTTGATGAAAAAATCATCGATGCGACTTGTATGCATATGGTGATGGATCCGCATCAGTTTGATGTCATTGTTTGTACCAACATGTTTGGAGATATTCTATCGGATTTAACGGCAGGATTAGTAGGTGGGCTGGGATTGATTCCTGGGGCCAATATTGGTCATGATGCCGCCTTGTTTGAAGCTGTGCATGGCAGCGCTCCTGATATTGCTGGTAAAAACCTGGCCAACCCTACTGCCGTAATGATGGCAGGGGTAATGATGTTAAAGTATTTGGAAGAGTTCGATGCTGCCAATCGCATGCAGCAGGCTATCGAGAAAGTGATAAATGAAGGTGAATATGTTACTCCGGATTTGAATCCGTCATCTACAGCAGGAACCATAGAAATGGGCCAGGCTATTATTGAGGCAATAAAAAAATAAGGTAGTTAGAGCGAGGTGGAATTTACCATAAATTTACTGAGTTCTATTGCCTTGGATGCTGTTTCTGATCAGGAGAAATTTTTAATTCCCAAAACAGTTTCATTAACAGGTGCTTTTCTTTTTGCATAACCCGCTGCTGCATTTCAAAAGGATATTGAGTAGTGCATGCAGCGGCTATATCCATACAATATTCCAGAATAGTTTGATGTTTTTGTACGTTGCCGTTTTTGTTTAAAAAAAGTCGCATTAATTCCTTTATGAGCCTGGTGTCTGGTTTTTTATGGGCAAACCTATCCAAAAAACTATTGGCATCCGCTACAGAAATACTGTGATCAAGCATTGCAACATGTTCAATCACAAAATTATACAATAGTTTTAATTCACCTTCCTGATTGATCCCATCGGCCCAGATCATTTCAATGAGAGGGATCAAATCCAGAAAATAAAAGTCTGAGTCGTTAAGGTCGAAATTGTTTTTCAGTTGCTCGAATATGTCTTGCTGATTCATGTTGAATTGCTATCTAAATAACTAATGGAATTATAGATGGATTTTTCCATGAGAGAGTTAAATAGGTTGATTTTTGACATAGTTGCTACTCAGCGTAATTAATTGATCGAAAGTATTTAATATCAGTTGCTTGCGGAAGAAGTGTATGTGACATGGATGTATTCACGGTGTCTTCTGGAGTAAGTGACTGATATTAAATCCATAGTTACGCTAACGTAGTTACGATTTTTCTAGGTTTAATGGCTTCACATGATTGAAACGAGTAAAATCACCAACAAATTTATATTTACAGACTATAAAATTCCTACAGGATTCATAATGCTAGAACAATATCGAAAACATGTTGCAGAACGCGCTGCTGAAGGCGTTGTTCCTAAACCCTTGGATGCAGAACAGGTCGCTGCACTGGTTGATCTGGTTAAACAGCCGCCGGTTGGAGAAGAGGAATTTATTCTGGATCTGTTGAGCAATCGTGTTCCTGCCGGTGTTGACGATGCCGCCTATGTGAAAGCGGGTTTTTTGGCCGCGATAGCTAAAGGTGAAGTAAGCTCGCCTATCCTCAATGCAGAGCTTGCCACTGAATTATTGGGCACCATGTTGGGCGGCTACAATATCGCTCCATTGATTGAATTGCTCGATAATGAAACATTGGCGCCGATTGCAGCAAAAGCCTTGTCGTATACTCTGTTGGTATTTGATGCCTTCCATGATGTCAAAGAAAAAGCCGATACCGGTAATGCGTTTGCAGTACAAATTATTCACTCCTGGGCTGAGGCGGAATGGTTTACCAGTAAGCCGGAGGTGCCGGAAAAACTGACAGTGACTGCGTTTAAGGTAACCGGTGAAACCAACACAGACGATCTATCACCGGCTCCGGATGCCTGGTCCAGACCGGATATTCCACTTCATGCCAAAGCCATGTTGAAAATTCCTCGTGAAGGCATCGAAAATGCGGAACAACAAATTGCAGAGCTGAAACAAAAAGGTTTTCCAGTCGCTTATGTTGGTGATGTGGTGGGAACCGGCTCTTCGCGTAAGTCAGCGACAAATTCGGTGTTATGGTATATGGGAAATGATATTCCCTATATTCCGAATAAACGTGCCGGTGGGGTTTGCATAGGCGGAAAAATAGCGCCGATCTTTTTTAATACTATGGAAGATTCCGGTGCATTGCCGTTTGAATGTGATGTCTCCAATATGAACATGGGCGATATTATCGACATCTACCCCTATGACGGTTTGGTGAAGCGTCATGATACAGACGAAGTTATCTGTGAATTCACATTAAAAACCGAAGTTATACTTGACGAAGTACGCGCTGGTGGACGAATTCCGTTAATTATCGGTCGTGGTTTAACCGACCGGGCCCGAAAAGCCTTAAAGATGAAACCTTCGGATGTTTTTCGCAGGCCGGGTTCATCTGAAAAGAGCACTAAAGGTTATACTTTAGCACAAAAAATAGTGGGTAAAGCCTGTGGTGTAGACGGTGTGCGTCCGGGAACGTACTGTGAACCTCACATGACAACAGTGGGGTCGCAAGATACCACCGGGCCGATGACCCGTGATGAATTAAAAGACCTGGCCTGTCTGGGGTTTTCCGCTGATTTGGTGCTGCAATCTTTTTGTCATACAGCGGCTTATCCAAAACCGGTTGATGTGGAAATGCAGCATACCCTGCCGGATTTCATCATGAATCGCGGCGGTGTATCATTACGTCCCGGCGATGGCATTATACATTCCTGGTTAAACAGGATGTTATTGCCGGATACTGCCGGTACCGGCGGTGATTCACACACTCGCTTCCCTATCGGTATTTCCTTCCCTGCCGGGTCAGGTTTGGTGGCCTTTGCTGCGGCAACCGGTGTCATGCCGCTGGACATGCCTGAGTCTGTACTGGTGCGTTTTACAGGAGAAATGCAACCCGGTATTACCCTGCGTGATTTAGTGAATGCTATTCCTTATGTAGCGATTCAACGCGGTTTGTTGACCGTGGAGAAAAAAGGTAAGAAAAATGTCTTTTCCGGTCGTATTCTGGAAATTGAAGGTTTGCCTGATCTTAAAGTGGAACAAGCTTTTGAATTATCAGACGCTTCAGCTGAACGCTCCGCAGGAGGGTGTACTATTCGCCTGGGAGAAGAGCCTATTCGTGAATACCTGAACTCCAATGTGACCTTGCTTAAATGGATGATTGCCGAAGGTTATGGCGATGTTAGAACTCTACAGCGCCGGATTGATAGTATGCAAGAATGGCTGAAAAACCCCGTGTTATTAGAGCCAGATGCCGATGCGGAATATTTTGAAGTCATTGAAATCAACATGAATGACATCAAAGAACCGATTATGGCTTGCCCAAATGACCCGGATGATGTGAAAACCTTATCCGATGTCGCCGGCGCTAAAATTGATGAAGTCTTTATTGGTTCCTGTATGACTAATATCGGTCATTTTCGTGCCGCCGCTAAATTATTACAACAACAAAGCGGCGAGCTGCCGACTCGATTATGGATGTCTCCGCCAACCAAAATGGATCAAAACCAGTTAACCGAAGAAGGCTATTACAGTACCTTCGGTAAGGCTGGTGCCAGAACAGAAATGCCGGGCTGTTCCTTGTGTATGGGCAATCAGGCGCGGGTTGCAGATAATGCCACGGTAGTATCCACTTCAACTCGTAATTTCCCCAATCGCCTAGGTAACAACGCCAATGTTTATCTGGCATCGGCTGAATTGGCTTCAATCTGTTCAATCCTGGGGAAAATACCAACTTTTGAAGAATATATGCAATATGCCGGTGTCATTGATGAAGCGAGAGAGGATACCTACCGTTATCTGAATTTCGATCAAATAGACAGTTATCGAAAAAAAGCGGAACAGGTAAATGTTGAAAGCTGATTTACCAAGGCGACCAACTCGATTGTAACCAGAATTGGTTTATTGAGAACGCAGAGTGACTAAAACTCTGCGTTTTCTGTATCAGTAAAAGGTGATTAATTCAGCTTACAACAAAGATAGTTGCAAATTATTAAGCCTGATTGATGTTCAAAAAATTATTCCTTCCATCCTTGTCTGTTCAAAAAGTATCGAATGATACAGATAAGTCTATTGATCTAGTTAGCAAATACCATGCACTTGTTGCGAAAAATAACTTTCAATATGACGCCTCGCAATTAAATATAGTCCAGCATTTGCAAGAGTTGATGGAACGCGTACAGTTACAGGAAAAATGTCAACAGCGTTTCTTTACCCATAAATTTACAGGTAAAACCTCTGTTGTTCAGTGTAAACATTTATATATCTACGGTGGGGTTGGACAAGGCAAATCCATGTTAATGGATTTGTTTTTTGCAAGCTGTCCGATTAAACATAAACGTCGTGTGCATTTTCATGCTTTTATGCAGGAAGTGCATAATTTTATTAATCGCAGGGAAAAAGATCATCAGAGCGACGTGATGATTGCTTTATCCAAACAAATCAGCAAGTCATCATTATTGCTTTGTTTTGATGAATTTCATGTCACCGATATAGCGGATGCGATGATAATGGAAAGGCTGTTTCGCTGTTTGTTTGAGCAAGGAGTGGTGGTGGTCATGACTTCCAACCGCCATCCTGCTGATTTGTACCAGGGCGGTTTGTTGAAGGAACAGTTTCTGTCTTTTGTCGATTTATTACGGAAAAAATCTCAAATCATAGAATTGACGGGTAAAGTTGATTATCGCTTTCTGTGCCCAAAAAGTCAGCAAAAACGCTATGTTTACCCTTTAAATACCCAGGCGGAAGAATTTATCCAAGCCACTTTTAAACAACACAGCCGTTGTGATGGACTTAAAGCCGGCAGCATCCATGCTTTTGGCCGGGAGATTGCCTTGACTGCTGTACATGGAAATATTGTCTTAACATCGTTTTCCGAATTATGTGCACAACCTTTGGGAGCAGCTGATTATCTGAAAATTGCTGCACAATTCAATACAGTCATTATGACCTGCATTCCGCGACTTTCTCCTGATTTCTGTAATGAAGCCAGGCGTTTTGGAACGCTGATTGACGCACTTTATGAACATAGAGTGATGTTTATCTGCAGTGCCGAAGCTTCACCCGCAGAGCTTTATAAGGAGGGTGAGGGAGCTTTCGAGTTTCAACGGACAGTTTCCCGGTTGATGGAAATGCAATCAGCAAACTACTGTCAGTAAACAGGCAAGATAAATTATATAAAATGAGCCTGTAACATGTCGTTATTTCTACGCTCGTTAGCAGACTAACGACCTTTATTGAATTAGCTGTGGTCTGTTTGCCCAGCATGCAACTAATTAAGTTGACGCTCGCGCGCCAGCAACAGATAAAACGCTGGCAGGATAAACAGTGTAAATAACGTGCCGACGCCCAGACCGCTGGCAATCACCAAGCCAATATCAAAACGGCTGGCGGCGCCAGGGCCCGATGCGATTAATAACGGGATCATGGCGACAATCATCGATACCGTAGTCATTAAAATCGGTCTTAAACGAATCCTGGCCGCTTGTTCTACCGCTTCATGTTTCGATAAGCCCTTTCGAATCTGCAATTGATTGGCAAATTCCACAATTAGAATCCCATTTTTCGCCACCAGGCCGATGAGGGTTATCAAGCCCACCTGAGTGTAAATATTGATTGAAGCAAACCCGAGCATAATAAAAGCCAAGGCGCTGGCAATGGAAAGTGGAACCGATATTAAAATAATCAGCGGGTCACGCCAGCTTTCAAATTGGGCGGCCAGCATTAGATAGATGATTAGCAGGGACATGAAAAAGGTGAAAATAAGCGTAGTGCCCTGTTGTGCATACTGGCGTGAACTACCGGTGTAATCGTAGCTGTAGCCACGCGGAAAAATTTCATCTGCCTGTTGCTCCAGATAGTCCATGGCATCTCCTAACGTTACACCCGGTGCCATCATACCCGACAAGGTTAAGCTGTTGAGCTGTTGAAACTGTGTTCTTTTACCGGGTTCGACCGAATTTTCAATTTGCACCAGCGACGACAACGGTACCTGACCTCCCGATACAGTGCGCAGATAATAATAATCAAACATGCTGATATCAAGACGGGACAAATCATCGACTTGGGGGATAACCTTATAACTACGTCCCTGTAAGCTAAAGCGATTGGTATATTGCTCGCTTAATAAACCGGCCAGGTTACGACCTATTTCTTTCATTGTCAGTCCCAGATCGGCAGCTCGGTCACGGTCTATCACCAAGGTTGATTTAGGCCGGTCAAAATTGACATCTTTCATTAAAAAGCTAAAGCGGCCGCTTTGCATTGCTTGAGCCAGCAACTGATCGGCTACCTGATCAAGTTGTGTATAATCAGCATCCGTCATGATTACGAACTGTAACGGTAAGCCACCGCCTGATCCCGGTAAGCTTGGGCGAGGGATTACAGCCGTCTTGAAGCCAGCAACCTGATTGACTTTGGTTTGAAGTTCCGGCTGGATTTCCATTTGCGATCGTTTGCGCTGAAAAGTCGAAGGTATTTTAAAACCACCAAACACGACATTGTTATCACTACCGAAACCGAGCAACCAAAAACTTTCCTTATATTCGGGAATGGCCTCGAATTGTTTCATTAATTCCCGGGAATAAATTTCATCATACTCCAGTGTCGCTGTTTGCGGTCCAGTCGCTATAAAAAACAGGATACTTTGATCCTCTACCGGTGCCAGTTCTTTCTGCGACAGAGTAAACATGAAATAAATACTGACCATGACCAGTAAGGCAAAACCAAGAATTAAACCCGGAAATTCAAGGATACAATGCAACAGGTGCTGGTACTTTTCAGCCAGCCAGTTAAACGCATGCTCGACCATTTGCTCAAATTTGCCGATAGAGCTCTTGTTCTTTAACACTTTGGAGCTAAGCATGGGTGATAGGGTCAATGCCACAATACTGGAAATAACGACCGCAGCCACCAATGAAAAAGCGAATTCGGTAAATAGTGTTCCAATTAGGCCACCCATAAATCCAATCGGGATGTAGGCGGCAATCAAGGCAACGGTGGTTGCAATAATCGGTAAAATTAGTTCGCGCGTGCCTTCGATAGCAGCCTGAAAGCGGGGCGCGCCCAGTTCAATGTGGCGATGAACATTTTCGACCACGATAATGGCATCATCAACCACCAAGCCAATACCTAATACCATGGCCAACATAGTCAGCAGATTGATTGAAAAGCCCAGCAACAGCATTAAAAAAGTACCGCCAATTAACGATAATGGCACGGCTACCGAAGGCACCAAAGCAGCACGAACAGAACCCAGGGATAAATAAATAATCAACAGTACAATGATTATTGCTTCAACTAAGGTGCGAAACACTTCATCTATCGAATCCTGAATAAACTGACTGGAATCGTAGGGTAATAGTACATGCAGATCTTCCGGCAAGTCCTTTTCCAGATCCTGCAATGCACTGCGTACGCGTTGAGCGACCGTTAGAGGATTGGCGCCGGGCGCTTGTTCAATGCCCATAAAAATAGCCACTTTGCCTTTATACCAATTAACTGAATCATAATTTTCGCTACCCAGTTCGATATCGGCTATATCGCTTAAGCGGATCAATGCCTCGTCCCGCTTGCCGACTACTATTCTCCTGAAGTCGTTTTCGGTGCGAACATCCGTCGTTGCGCTCAAGTCGATTTCGACAAATGCGCCTTTAGTCTGACCTGCGCCGGAAAGGTAATTATTGTTGCGTAACACTTGGTCTACATCTTCCGCCGTTACAGACAATGCTGCCATGCGTTCAGGATCCAGCCAGATACGCATAGCAAACGTTTTATTGCCCAGTAATTGCGCTTTACCGACACCAGGCACGGCCTGCATTTTAGGTTGTAGTACACGCAGCATGTAATCGCTGATTTGCGATGGTGTCATGGTGTCACTGTACAAGGCCAGATACATCAGAGCCGTTCTGTCACCGGTTTGCGAATTGATGACCGGGTCTTCGGATTCGGCAGGCAAAACATTACGTTTGCTTGCCACTTTGGCCTGAATTTCCGCCACAGCTGCATTCGGATCATAATTCAGGCGCATATGCGCTTCAATCGTCGAACGGCCTTGACGACTGCTGGACGATAAATAATCGATACCCTCGGATTCGGCAATCGCCTGTTGTAACGGTGTGGTAATAAAGCCTTTGATTAATTCGCTGTCGGCGCCAGGATATGTCGTGGTAACGGTAACCACGGTATCTTTAGTCTTGGGATATTGGCGCAAATCCAGCGCTGTCATTGAGCGCAAACCCAGCACCAGAATCAGCAGACTGATGACACTGGCTAATACCGGGCGGTGGATGAAAATATCAGTAAATTTCACCGTAGATCCTCAATTTTCCGTGCCTACAGGGATGTAGGTACTTGGCGTGAGCTGGGAGCGGTAAGCCGTTCCCCAGGTGCCGGTTTTGCACCAATAGTCACCGGCATTCCGTTACGCAGTTTGATTTGACCGGCACTCACCACCCGATCGCCATGATTTAAACCACGCACAATTTCAACTCGACCGTTCCGGGTCATTCCTGTCTTGACCAGGCGGCTTTGTACGATTAAACCCTGTTTGTCAGGTTCGACAACAAAGACAAAAGCGCCATAGGGATTGTAGGAAATCGCTGTATTCGGCACGGTAAGTACTTGCCTGGTCTGATCAGATACTACCACTGCTTGAGCAAACATACCGGGGTGCAAAAGATGCTCTGGATTGGGCAGTGTGGCGCGGATTTTTACCGAACGAGTATTTTGATCGATAAGCGGGCTAATCGTACTGATTCGTCCTGTGAAGGATGTATCCGGATAGGTCTGAATATTCACGATGACCTGTTGTCCAGTTGTCAGCCGGTCGAGATGACGTTCCGGTAACTTAAAGTCCACATAAATCGGGTCCAAATGCTGTAACGTCACAATGGCCGAACCGGGCGTTAGATATTGTCCTAAATCGATCTTGCGAATACCCAGTTGACCGGAAAAGGGGGCATGGATCTGTTTTTTTTCGATAAGGGTTTGCTTGGTCAGCACGGATGCAGCGGCTTCATCTAGTAATGCCTTGTTTTCATCATAGTTGGATTTGGGCACGAAATTCCCATGTATCAGTTTCCGGCTGCGTTCAAAGCGGATTTTCGCCAGTCGTTGCTGTGCTAGCAAACCTTTCAGTTCAGCGCGTTCAGTTTCAGCGTTCAGCTCCAGCAGTAATTGCCCTTTGTGAACACTCTGGCCGGAAGTAAAATGAATGACTTTGACGATACCGGCTATTTCATTGCTGAGTGTCACACCCGATACAGCCACCAGACTGCCCACGGCTGACAAAGACGATTGCCAGTTAACCTGTTTGGCCTCGATCACGGCCACAACAGCCGGTGGCGGCAGTTTGAACTGGCTCTTTGCTATCTGTATTTGGTAAAATTTCATCGCAAAAAGACTGCCGAAAATCAGGCCTGATAAAAGCAAGAGAAAAATAAGTCGTTTAATCATAATGGGGTGTTGTGTCTCGTCATGAGTCAGTGTTTTTTAGCCTCCACTTTTTTTAACAAAGGAGCAAGCATGAGCTTTCACTGCAATCACCAATGCATTTGCTGCGCAGTAATAGGAATGTACAAGTTATAAAATTTCCATTCCTAAGTTAAATCAATCTCAGAAAATCCAGCTTTTTGTAGTTGTTGTAATGAAAATGATTCAAGTATCACATGATTTTCAGATCCACCAGAAAACAAGTGCTCAATCCAATGTTCTAATTGAACTGTACGGGTATAGGCTGATATATCATCCAGAGTATAACGATGCAAAAGTGCAACCACTGTGTATGCAGTAGCGAGATAAAGATACTGACAACACAGGCTTGATCAATATTTGCAGAAAGCCTTGCTTAGACGCCATCGTGCCTTGATGGCCATCGACAGCAGGGCCGCCGCGATGAGGATTAAATAGGGACGCGTTCCCGAGCCGCTGGCTAGGACTTCACTGGTTGTTGGTTTCACGTTTCATCTAGGAGGCTGTCGGGTTGAAGTTTGAAACCGGAGTTCCAGGGTAGAGTTTA
>CAYYSO010000087.1:0-10148 GCA_964474415.1 uncultured Methylomarinum sp.
TCAACCAGTTTCAGCAGAACCCCTTCTGCGGAAGCAACCGGGTAAAGTGCAGTTTGGGCCGGTATTGAGGTATACGGATGCCAAATATGTTGGCGATCCAGGCTCAGCAATTGATTAGTTTTCATTCAATAATATTCGCTGCCGTGGCTTTTTTTAAGCGATCATTCACTGCCAGCCAGCTATCATCATCGGGTAGCTGTTCTACCAGAATAGTGCCCAGTTGCATACTGTCCAGTTCACGCAATGCAGCATATAAAGCCTGTCCGTAATCATCTGCTTCACCTGGCAGTCGCAGCAGATAGGTATTTTCCCGGTTAAGGTTCAACTGGCCATGCGCTAAAACACCGATCTGTTTTCCCTGCGCCGATAATTGCTTTATTTGTTGCTGGATCTTATCGGTAGCGCACATTATTGTTGGCGTGGTTGGCGCATAGTGAATTTTCAGCATACCCGGCGCCCGGGTTGCTGTTTTTTGCGGAACGATGACGGGAGCGTGTAATACCTCTGCAATTTGTTGTGGCGTAATGTGCCCGGGCCTTAACAATTTTGCCTGCGGGCCGGTCAGGTCGATAATAGTGGATTCCAGGCCTACGCTACAGGCTCCACCATCTAGAATCATATCGACAGATTCACCCAGTTCACGGCAGACATGCTCAGCCAGTGTTGGGCTGATATGATTGAAGCGATTAGCCGAAGGTGCGGCAATGCCCCCGGCAAAACGCTTTAATAAAGCTAAAGCGATCAGGTTATCGGGGATACGCAACGCTACCGTTTGCTGACCGCCGGTGACAACCAGCGGTACATTCGGATGTTTCTGCAGTATCATGGTCAGCGGCCCTGGCCAGAATTTTGTCGCTAGATCCCAGGCTGACTGGGGAATATTTTGTGCCCAGTCAGATAATTGTTCTGGAGTACTGATATGTACAATCAGAGGGTGGTTGGCTGGTCGACCTTTGGCGGTGAAGATTTTATTGACGGCTTCAGGATTGCCGGCATCAGCACCCAACCCATAAACCGTTTCTGTCGGGAAAGCGACCAGACCGCCTTGTTCTAATATGTCGACAGCTTCAGCAATGCTATTTGCATCAGCGGGTTTAGGTTCGATTATCATGGGAATTTATCAATTTTAATGGTATTTGTTTAGCTCCCGGATTATACCGAATTTGCATAGGGTGTTGTTGAAGTGTGATCTTATAAACTAAAGGTTAAGAATGAAATAATAAAGATTTGTAATCTCGGTGTACCTTATGATTATATTTTATAATGAGTATTTTATTATTCCGGTTGTCTTAATGCCGTAATTGTTCAGACACCGCATATAGTTGAGAATGCATCTGTTATAAATTCCCATTCCTTAAGTGAATTTGATGAATTTCGTTTCTCTACCCATTTAGTTATCGTATAGGTGCAGATTTATTCGCACCTTTTTTCCTTAACTTATGGCAGTGCCACCTGTCGCCAGGAATTAAATGATAGACAGTATTTATATAGAAGACAGTATCCTGCAGCACCCTAGAGTTAAAAGTATTTGCGCACGTTTCCCAAAGGCCCGGCAAATTAGTTGCGAACGCTATGGCGAGGTATTTAATCCAAAAGCCCAGAATTTTCGCTTGCAAAAACAACGACCGGCGTTGATTCTTGCCGAGAAGTACAAAAACTTTGCTCTACCAGCCCCGGCAGGTTACGGCATTGGAGTAACAAAGAACTATTATTTCTCACACATGCTGAATTGCCTGTATGACTGTCGCTACTGTTTTTTGCAGGGCATGTATCAATCAGCCAATTATGTGCTGTTTGTTAATTACGAAGATTATCAGGATGAAATCCGACAGATTAGCAGGCAGCATGCCGATGAAGTCGTGCATTTTTTCTCCGGCTATGACTGCGACAGTCTGGCGCTGGAACCGGTCACCGGGTTTGCTGAACATTTCCTGCCTTTTTTTGAAGAATTGCCCAACGCCTGGCTGGAATTGCGAACCAAAAGCACACAGATCAGAAGCTTGTTACAACAAACGCCTAATCCACGGTGCGTGGTTGCCTTCAGTCTGGCACCGGATGAAATTGCCGCTAAAGTGGAACATAAAGCGCCATCCATGGAACGACGGCTTGATGCCCTGTGCAAATTACAGGAACAAGGCTGGCCACTGGGTCTGCGTTTCGATCCGTTAATTTATCAAAGCGGTTATGAAAGACAATACCGGCAATTATTTGAGCAGGTTTTTAGCAAAATCAGATTGGAATCCCTGCATTCTGTGAGTTTAGGAGTGTTCCGTTTACCGGAAAAATATTTCAAAAAAATTCACAAACTTTATCCGCAGGAAAAATTGTTTGCCAGTCCCTTGCAAACAAAGCAGGGCATGACTTCTTATCGCGTCGATCTGGAACAGGAGATGATGCAAACCTGTAGCCAGTTGTTATTAAAGTACATTCCACAAGAAAAGTTTTTTCCATGCATACTGTAAAGCGTACGGTTCTGGTGACCGGCGCCAGTTCCGGCATCGGCCGGGCTGTTGCCAGACTGTTGCTGGAGCGGGGTCACCATGTCATCGGTACATCCAGAAACTGCAACCGCTTTGTTCAAAGACATCCAAATTTCAGTTGCATAGCGATGGATTTCGCCAAAGCGGATGATATTCCACAACAGGCAAGGGATCTGGAAAAAAAATTTCCAGCGCTGGATGCGGTGGTTTTTTCTGCCGGTTATGGACAATTTGGCTCACTTGAGGAATTTTCGTTTCATCAGATCGACAAGCTGATGACTGTCAACTTTATCGCTCAGGCCTTTTTAACCCGGGCACTATTGCCAAAACTGAAACAAAAAAAACACTGCAATTTAATTTATATCGGTTCTGAAGCGGCCTTGCAGGGTAGTCGCAAAGGTAGTATTTACTGTGCCAGTAAATTTGCTCTGCGCGGCTTCAGTCAGGCTTTACGCGATGAATGCGCTAAAACCAATGTACGGGTTTCTTTAATTAACCCGGGTATGGTGCAAACGGCTTTTTTTGATAAACTGGCATTTATGCCTGGAGAGGGTAACAAACAGTCACTGCGGGCAGAAGATATTGCCGATACCGTCAGTTATATTCTGCAGACCGACAACCATGTGGTTATTGATGAAATCAGTATCAATCCGGCCAACAAGGTGATTCAATTTAAAAAACATCTTCCTGACTAAAAATCGTGTTATCCAGACTGATTGTTTACTTTGCCTACTTTTTAAAATCCTCTGATCGTTACAAAAACATCAAGCGTTTTTTTTATGATTTGCTGGAAAACCCGCACAGCAAAATGAAATCATGGTTTGATATATTTATGATTTGTCTGGTCATGCTGAGTGTTTTTGTTCTAATTTATCATGTGGAGCATGAAGTTATTACCACTGGAGACTATCTGGAAAGAGGCATTGTCAGTATTTTTATAGTCGAATATCTACTAAGATTCTGGCTTTATTCAGATTCCCATCTCATCATTATCAATCACTATGAAAAAGCCCGGTACCTGAATATTCGTTTCAGCCTGTTTCAGGCGCTTAAACAGATTGTCGCTAAAAAACTGGCCTACATTTTTTCTCCTTTTGCCATTATTGATTTACTGGCTATTTTACCCAGTTACCGACCGTTAAGAATATTGCGCGTTTTTTTGATTTTTCGCATGTTCAAATTGTTCCGATATTCAAACAGTATCAAAATGTTTGTCGATGTTTTAGCCGGCAAACGGTTTGAATTGCTCACGTTAATGATTTTTTCAGGTTTTCTGGTATTTATTGCCAGTATTGCGATTTATTTATTTGAAAATAAAACTGCCGGCGGCAATGTTACTGATTTATATGATGCCCTGTACTGGTCTATCATCACTATTTCCACTGTCGGTTATGGCGATATTACACCGCAAACAGTGGGCGGTCGCCTCGTTACCATGGCCTTGATCCTTACTGGACTCGGTGTGCTGTCCTTTTTCACATCAATCCTTGTTGCCGCATTTAACGATAAAATGCACACCCTGCGTGAAAACAGAACTTATGCCGAGCTGGAGCGATTTCAAAAATTTATTATTATCTGCGGGTATGGGCGGGTAGGACAGGAAATTGCCAGGCAGTTGGATAATGATCAACAGAAATTTATTATTATTGATAAAAATCAGGATAGTGTTATTCTCGCCAGGCAGCAGGGGTTTCTGGTCATTCATGATGATGTTAATAAAAATGACACCCTGATCAACGCCGGAATTAATCGCGGCGCAACAACTGTTGTTTGCACAACCCACAATGATGTAACCAATGTTTACATTACTTTAAGCAGTCGCTATTTAAACAATGATATTCAAATTATCTCCCGCGCCAATCGCCATGAAAATGTTACCAAGTTATACCAGGCCGGCGCCAATAATGTTATTGAACCTTTTGCAACAGCCGGATTACTGGCGGCGGAATATATTGGCCAACCGGTCGCTTTTGAAGCACTCTCAGGTATTCTGCAGGAACAAAAAAACATTCAAATGGAAGCCGTTGTAGTTAGTCCTGATTCCATGCTTGAAAATACGCCGCTTGGCGACTTTGATTTTGCCGGTATCAAACTCACACTGATAGGGGTCATTAGTTCCAATCCCATTCACCTGAAACATAAAAACAAATATCCCATTAAACAGCAGCACTTTTATTTTAATCCTGAATCTGATTTCAGACTGCAACAGCAGGATATTCTGGTTGTTTTAGGTCGGGAATACAGTATTCATCATTTTTATGGTCAGATTGAACAAAGCCGGCTTTTAAACGGGTGAGGTTATGAAAAATATAGCTATATTTGGTTACAACCGTCTGTCAGTGGAAGCCATCAATCGTCTGAATGGCGAAAGCCACAACATAATCGTTATTGACCCAGATGATACCCGTATGACATTGGCAGAAGAAAAAGAACTGAATACCGCCAGAATAGATTATCGCAGTGATAATGATTTAAAGGACGTTGGGATAGGTAAGCATATTGATACCATATTTTGTTTTTTTCCTGAAGACTCGGAAAATGTTTTTTTAATCCTTTCGGCACGCGCTATTGATAAAGGACTTAATATTATAGCCAGTGTGGAAAACCCTGATTCTGCAGAAAAATTAATTGCCGCAGGCGCCAATAAAATTATTGACCCCTATCAGATTTGTGGACGTAAAATACATGAATTAATCAAAAAACCGGATATTACCCATATTATTGATCATACCGTCTTTGGTCGTCAGGATTTACATATAGCAGAAGTGACTATTCCCGAACATTGCTTTCTGGAAAATACCTATGTCAGTCAATTAAAATTGAACGAAAAGTATAACTTGATTCTAATTGGTGTGGTAGACAAAGAACTCGGGGAAGATCTGCATTTTGCCATCGGCGAGAAAGATTATTTACTGAATGCTGGTGATATATTAGTGATTTTAGGCCCATCGCGGGAAATTAGAGCATTTAAAAAAAAAGTAACCCATGTTGAATAAAATTAAACTTAATCCACGCACCTGGTTCTTTACTGGTTTTCTCAGTTGTTTTTCCATGCTGGCAATCGGCGCTTATTTTCAATTGGTTAAAGACCTGGAGCCCTGTCCCCTGTGTATTTCTCAGCGTATTGCCATTTTGCTGACCGGTATTGTCTTTTTGGCAGCCACACTTCATAACCCGGCAGCAACAGGAAGAAAAACCTATTCCCTGCTTGGAGCGGTTACTGCATTAATAGGCGCGGGCATATCAACCCGCCACGTCTGGCTGCAAAATCTGCCGCCCGAGGACGTTCCAGAGTGCGGTCCCGGGCTGAGTTATATTTTTGAAAATTTCCCACTGACAGAAACATTTAAATTAATGCTGAACGGTACAGGGGAATGTGCCGATGTGCTATGGACTTTTTTAGGGTTGAGTATTCCAGGCTGGACGCTGGTGGCTTTTGTGATGTTAGCAACCCTTAGTCTACTGCAATACTGGAACACTCCCGATTACTAACCGGAGAAGATTATGGCGAATAAAATACTCTTGTCATTCTGTTTTGCTGTACTTGCGAACAGTGTAACCGCCTCGGAACAGGATGCTTTAAAAACAATTATTGCCGGTGAACACCGTTCCGTACAACACAAGGCCCGGGATCGATACCGGCACCCTTTGCAAACACTGCAGTTTTTCGATATACAAAACTACATGACTGTGGTTGAAATATGGCCGGGCAGCGGTTGGTACACTGAAATTCTGGCACCGTTTTTGAAGGATGAAGGGCAATTTTATGCGGCGCATTTTTCTGCTGATTCAGATGTCCCCTACTTTAGAAAGAGCTTGCAGAAGTTTATCGAAAAAACCAAGGCGTTACCTGAAATTTACGGGAAAATGCAATTAACTGTTTTACAACCCCCGGAACATCTGGAAATTGCACCCGAAGGTAGCGCTGATAGAGTGTTGACATTCAGAAATGTACATAACTGGATGAAAGCAGATCAGGCTGAAATAGTTTTTAAAGCTATGTTCAAGGCATTAAGGCCGGGGGGGTTACTTGGTGTGGTTGAGCATAGAAATCCTGCTACTGTGAAACAGGACCCCCGGGCCATTTCCGGCTATGTTGGCGAAGATTATGTCATTAAACTGGCTGAGCAGGCAGGTTTTAAGTTGCTGGATAAATCTGAAATTAATGCCAACTCCAAAGATACCGCCAGTCACCCCAAAGGCGTCTGGAGCTTACTTCCGTCATTACGCCTTAAAGAACAAGACAAAAATAAATATCTCAATATTGGCGAAAGCGACAGAATGACGCTGAAATTTATCAAACCCTATGATAAAAAATAAACCCTTGTATAATTATGTAATTTTTTTAAACTTCTCTTCAAATTTGCGGAATAATTATGTGTTTTAGTGCCAACATGTCTCTTGGTCTGGGTTTAGTCGGACTTGCGGCTTCCGGTGTGACCTACCTGGATAACAGTGAACCGCTTTGGGTTCGGGTTGCCAGAGCTTATGCTATTTTCCATTTTTCGCTGATGGAATTTATTCAGTATTTTGCCTATCCTGTAGCAGATCAATGCGGTTATGGGAGCAATTTATTTTTAAGTGAATTATCGACCTACCATATCAGTTTGCAGGCATTGGCGATTATGCCGGCATTGGCGACTTACTCATCTGATAAAACCGCGCTAAAAAAAGCAACCATCATCGGCGTGGCGCTCAGTTCATCTTTTCTGATTTTCAGCTTTCTGCCCCGTCAGTGGCAACTGTTTGATATAGAACCCAACTTTATCGGCAATATGGTCTCCTGTCTGTTCATGGGTAAATATCACATCGGCTACCACATTGGCAGCGCCTTTGGCTTGCTGGTCACGCACGGTTCTTTGTTTGCCCTGGCCGTTAGTGGTTTTCTATGGAAAGACAATTGGAGAATAGCCAGCTACCATTTCGGTATGGCCATTATGACGCTGTTTATGCCGCAATGGATCTTTGGCGTCACGACTGGAGAAGCTGCGGCAATGTATTGTTTTTATTCAATTCCAATCACCGCCAGCTTTATGCCTCAGTTTAAAAAGTTTTTTAGTGCACGACCGCCGATGACAAATGGCGAATTTGCCTATAAAAACGAATAAGAAACCACCATTAAATAACTCCCGGAACTGACTTGTCTTTTTATCCCATTTCGGCGTAAGGAAGATAGTTAGAAACGAATGATTTGCCGCCTGTAGGTGCGGCATCGAACATTGCGGATAAATCCGTACCTACAATAATAATCCTGCAGCACTTTTGGATGTTATTTAACTCTGGTTTCTAACTATGCAACTGCAGGTCGTATTTGATGAGAATGCGGCCTGCTTCATTTATTTAACAATCTTATAACAAGGTACATACACCGACCCTGGCAATTTCATTCGCTGTTGCGCTACAAATGCGCTCAATAACGCATCAACCGGCTCCATAATCTCCGCATCGCCACTGATTTCAAAATGACCATTTCGCTCAATAGTCCGAATACCTTCGTCTTTTACATTGCCGGCGACAATCCCTGAAAAAACTCGGCGTAAGTTAGCCGCCAGTAAATGACAGTCCTGGTTTTTATGTAATTTCAGAGTAGCCATATTCTGATGAGTCGGAATAAACGGCTGTTGAAATTCCGGACTGATTTTTAAAGACCAGTTGAAATAGTAAGCATCATTTTTACTTTTACGAAACTCCCGTACCTGTTGAATGCCAACTTTCATTTCTCGCGCCACTCTGGCGGAATCGCCAATAATAATCTTGTAGCGTTGTTGCGCTTCAAACCCTAGTGTGTCGCCAATGAATTGGTTAATCTGTTTAAAATAATCTTCAGAACATTTCGGTCCGCTAAAGATCAACGGAAAGGGGATCTCGGTATTATCAGGATGTAACAGAATCCCCAGCAGGTACAGAATTTCTTCTGCCGTCCCGGCGCCGCCCGGAAACACGACAATACCATGTCCGGTACGTACAAATGCTTCCAGTCGTTTTTCAATATCCGGCAGAATCACCAGTTCGTTGACGATGGGGTTAGGAGATTCTGCGGCAATAATACCCGGTTCGGTAATGCCGAGATATTGGCCGTCATTAATCCGCTGTTTGGCATGACCGATAGTCGCGCCTTTCATCGGACCTTTCATCGCACCCGGTCCGCAACCGGTACAAATATTCATGCCCCGCAAGCCGATCTGATAACCAACATCCTTGGTGTAATTGTACTCCTCACGGGATATTGAATGGCCGCCCCAGCAAACCACCAGCTTCGGATCAGTCTGATGACGAATAATGTTAGCATTCCGTAGAATATGAAACACAGCATTGCTGACGCCCTCTGAACTTTGCAGATCAAATTTGGGATTGTCATTGATTTCATCACTGACATAAACAATATCCCGCAACACTGCAAACAGATGTTCTTTGATGCCTTTAATCATGTGTCCATCAACAAAGGCATTGGCGGGCGCTCCTTTTAATTCCAGCTTGATGCCGCGTTCCTCCTGAAGAACCTTAATAGAAAATGACCGGTAACGTTCTAGCAACTGCTTGCCGTCATCCATATAATTGCCGCAATTAAGCACTGCCAGTGCACAATTATGCAACAGTTGATATAAACCGCCCTGACTGGTATCCAACAGCTTGTTTACTTCCGCCTTGGATAATACCGCCAGATGACTTTCCGGGGATATTCTTGCATCTATAGTGAGTTCTTTCATGTTATTTAGGGTATGTTTCCATTCAATATAAAACCTGAATTCATACGGATAAGGGGGCGCATCAATATTTTCATGTGGCAGGTTTTTCTAGAATTACAAAGCTGATTGTAATCGCAAGTGTTCAACAAAAGGCAAAAAATCTTTATCGGTAAAAAGTAACGGTATTTTATTTTCAATGCAATAAGTAGCAATGATGACATCGACTGTTTTCCGAATAGTAAGTCCTTTCTTTCTGAGGCTACGGAAATTATTTGCACTTTTAATTGCCAGATCAGGCCCAAGCAAATTGTAAATGTTTAGAGAAGTTAATAGGTCTTTAGCTATTTTGTAATCCTTGTCATTTCTAAATCCTTGTAGAACTTCAGTTAAAATAAGATCGCCGATTGTGACTTCTTCATAACCGAGAGTTTGATCCAGTTTATCTGTTTCAGGATTCTCAACACCATTAAAAAAATCAATCCACACACTGGAATCCACTAATATCATCTATTTAATCTCATCTCATCAAGATCGCCATCCCAGTTCAGTTTACCCCTAAGTTCTCTAATAGAACTTTGCTTTTTTAATTTAATTAATGCCTTAAGGCCCAATTCAACGACTTCTTTTTTGGTTTTTAGTCCTGTAGCTTTTAAGGCATCAGCCATTAAACTGTCATCAATTTCAATATTTGTTCTCATCGAAATCTCTTGCATGTGTATAATTAAAGGTATTTATACACATTCTAGCGATGATGCTTGAAATAATCAATTATGTGGTTGAAAGAAGACTCAAGATTAACCTGCTTTAGGAATGTGAATGAAATAATAAGGTATAAAATTCTTATTCCTTAACTTTATAGGGTTGACAGGTTAATGGTAGAATGGATCATTTTGAATTTACCCGGCGATCATGCGGTTAATCCGAGGACTGGCTCATCTTGAACCCTTGCAACAGGGATGTGTATTGACGATAGGTAACTTTG
>CAYYSO010000088.1:0-10075 GCA_964474415.1 uncultured Methylomarinum sp.
GGTCATTTACCGCCTGTCCACCTCTGATATTCTCAATCGCTTTTTCCAACAGTTCCTTGGTTATCCCTTGACGTTTGAACAGCTCTTTTAAAAAACCGTTAGCTTCACAGGCCGCCAATAAAAACAGCTCACTGGATATGTAGGCATCGTTTCGTTTTTGCGCCAGTTTGTCTGTCAAATTCAATGTTCTTGATAATTCATTGGATAGTTGCACATCCCCACCAGCTCCCGCTACGGTCGCCAATCTATCCAATTCCCGTTGAATTTCGGTTTGCAACGCATTGACATTGACTCCCGCCTGCTTCAATAAAGGTCGAACACTTCCACCTTCCTGATCCAGCAGTACACTCATAACATGAACCGGCTCTATGAACTGATGATCCTTACCTAATGCAAGGCTCTGAGCATCCCCCAGGGCTTGCTGAAACTTACTGGTTAATTTGTCCATCCGCATAATATATACCTCTAAAAAACTATAAACTTACTCAATAAGATGGGGAGATGCGGATTATTTTTCAAGTTAGAGCGACAATGAAATCAGTTTCGGTACTGCCAAAATTCCCTTTTTCAATCATTCAACCTAGAAAAATCAGTTGTTCACGGTTTCTAGTACAAGCTCAACTGATTTTTCTAGGTTCAATTGTCAACTTCCTCGCACTCTTAATCTAATCTTAACCTGTATTTGCAAAAATGCGACGTTTTCCACAACCCTTCAAAACATAAATTACTAAAGTTCATAGCGTACAAACTGATGAACTGCGAGAGTCCCATGAAATCAAATCAATTTAAAAAAACCATTATGGCTACGGCTGTAGCCATAATACTGGTTCCTGTCAGCTCTGGAGCCAAACCAAATCGTGTCAAACATTTTGGCAAAAATGCGCCGTTTTCGATTGAAGACCTGCCAACAGGTAAAATGAAATCAAAGCTAAAAGCAATGCGCCCAGACAAAAAAAAGAAAGCCATGAAATGGCTACATTCTTTTGATTTTACTAGACACGACTTGAAACACATGAAACTTGATGACGAAGGCGGCGTGTTATACAGCGACTCTTTCGACATGACGGAGTTAACTGATACAGTGGCCGGACTCACTGAACAACCCCAGCCCGTCAGCGTAGCAGATACCTTCAAACTACACAGTAAACCTGGCGCCGGTAATGTGATATACATTGATGTTGACGGGCATACAATAAGCGGGACAGCCTGGAACAGCAGCACATCAAGCATTCAGGCCCGCCCGTTTGACACAGATGGCAACTCAGCAGCCTTCAGCACCACAGAGTTAGCGCAAATCGCTGAAATATGGCATCGCATCGCGGAAGATTATGCCCCTTTTGATGTTGATGTTACCACCGAAGAACCGGTTAGTTTTGGTCCGACTACCGGGCGTATCTTGATTACTTATAACAAGGATGTATCGGGTAATGATATGCCTTACGCCAGTGCCGGCGGGGTTGCTTATGTCAATGTATGGGGGCGTAGTAATTACGCCAGTTATTATTCACCGGCTCTGGTTTATTACAACAACCTGGCCTCATTTCCTCCTTATATATCCGAAGCCGCATCCCATGAAATGGGACATAACCTCGGTCTTTCTCATGACGGCACGTCTACACAGTCTTATTACGCAGGACAAGGCAGCGGGTTTGTCTCCTGGGGACCAATTATGGGAGTGGGATATTACACTAATGTCACTCAATGGAGTAAAGGCGAATACCCGGATGCATCGCAGACTCAGGATGACATCAGTATAATCGGCAGCTATCTGAGTTTCCGCACGGATGATCATGGCAATAGCATTTACACGCCAACGTCACTATTGGTTGATGCACAAGGCAATATTGCCGTTACCTCACCAGAAACAGATCCGTACAACCTGTCTCCGGAAAACAAAGGTATTATTGAAACTCGCAATGATGTCGATTTTTTTGCTTTCGATGCTGGAGCAGGCGCTTTGGACATTACCGTAACGCCAGCCTGGGATTCTTTTTATCGTAGTTCCCGACGTGGCGCCAATCTTGACATTCAGGCCAGTCTTTATGACTGGGATGGTAATTTGATCGCGCGCAATGATCCAATAGATGAAACCGATGCCCAGATTACAACCACTGTCATTGCCGGCCAATATTTGCTAGCTATCAGTGGGGTAGGCAACAGCGTAACACCTTATTCTGATTACGGCAGTTTAGGAGAATATTTCATTTCTGGAAAAGTTGAGCCTTTCAGTGCCGTCACCGACACCACTCCGCCTTCACCTGATCCGATGGGTTGGGCTGTTGCCCCCTACAGTCAATCGAGAACCAGCATCAGTATGCAAGCGACTATGGCGACTGATGACTCCGGTACGGTTCAGTATAATTTTATCTGTGTGAGTGGCCCGGGTTGTAACGATAGCGGCTGGCAGGATTCCAACCAGTTTACAGCGACCGGCCTGCAAGCAGGCAGCAGTTACAGTTTTCAGGTGATCGCTCAAGATGCTTACGCCAATCAAACCAGTCCATCTTCAATTGCCGAAGCGGCAACACAGGCAAACACTACGCCACAAACCCAAAACAGTTCAATCAGTACGCAGGAAGATACCAGTGTAACTATTGATTTAGCGGCTCAATCATCAGATGCTGATGCAGATCCTTTAACTTTTGTTATTCAATCACAACCCGCTAACGGAAGTGTTGTCAACTACAACAACGGCACAGTCAGCTATACACCTGCGAGCAATTATAATGGTACAGACAGTTTTAACTATACGGTAAATGACGGCTTTGGCGGCTCTGCAAATGGCACTGTTTCTATTACCGTAACAGCAGTTAATGATGCGCCTGTAGCTTCAGCGTCCGCGCCAAACACAAACTCAACATTGAGTGTCAGCTTTTCATCTGTCGGCTCTTTTGATCCCGACATCGGCGATACTCTGAGCTATAACTGGAACTTTGGAGACGGCAATAGTTCCAATGCCGCTAATCCAACTTATAGTTATGCTGCTGCTGGAAGTTATAATGTCACGTTAACAGTCAGTGATAATCAAGGTCTGTCAGATGCGGTCACCATCTCAACAACTGTTGTAGATTCTACAAATGCATTACCGGATACTCCCAGCAATTTGACCTACACTATGGACAAAATCGTCACGGGACGCGGCAGAAGAAAAATTGTTTCAGGCACGGTAACATTAACCTGGAACCCAGCTAATTTTGCAGAACAATATAATATCTGGCGCTGCGATGTAATTACCAAAGGTCACGGCCGCAGGAAAACCACCAGTTGCTCATACTCACTCTATACTTCAACCGTTAACACGTCCTATGTCGCACCATTAACAAACAGCAAAGTAAGATACAAAATTAATGCTAAAAATGCCAAGGGCACTTCCGGCTTCAGTAACGAGGTAACTGTTAGCCCATAAACTTATTCATCCCTAAATCAGCTGTCTTTCAACATTTTTTGTTGAAAGACAGCTAAAGCAAAGTTCTGAAGCAGGCGCGAAAAGCATAGGAACGTATAAATGTGTTTCCGGCAGGATAATAGTTGCAGCCATGGTGGTAAACTATGTGCCTGTTTCAGTATAGCATTCCCTTAAAAATATCAGTACAATAGCCGCAATCGGATAACAACTATTGAATTATAAAACCTACGTATCACCTATGAAGGACTGTAGGAGTGTCTGATTTACGGGTCAGCAGAAGACACGCTGTTCAGATTATCAATATTGTCATTCTGTATAACCATAGTTTTATTTTGTAGGAGTTTTTCAAATGGCAACGGGTATTGTAAAGTGGTTTAACAACTCTAAAGGTTTTGGCTTTATTGAACCATCTGAAGGTAACGAAGATGTTTTCGTCCACTACTCAGTAATTTCAGGTGATGGATTTAAAACATTGACACCTGGGCAAGCGGTTGAGTTTGATATTGAATCGGGTCCAAAAGGTTTAACAGCCGCCAATGTTCAGCCGCAATAAACAACTAATATTCCACTGACATAAAATGGCCCTTGTAGCACACAAGGGCCATTTTATGTCAGCAACTTCTCATTTATCCCACCTTTTAGAGTGCGAGGCATTTGCCGTTGCACTCTAAAACGCATAGTTTTAAACCGGCATCCTGAACATTTAAAGCTCTCAGATTATTTATTCGACTGCTCCGCTTCTTCCCGGGCCAATCGCGCTAATTCTACATACTGTTTGCGTAACACAGACAACTCTCTTTCCTCCAGTTCTTCCAGATCAAGAAGTGAATTGTTTGCCCCTCTAGTTGAACGTATCAATTCATCCAGTTTTACCTGTAATGCATCAGTATCCCGACTCTGGGTATGCTGAATCAAAAACACCATCAGGAAGGTTACTATGGTTGTTGCTGTATTAATAATCAATTGCCATGTATCGCTGAAACCGAACATCGGTCCGGTAACAACCCAGGAAAGAATCACCAGCATAGCGATATTAAATGCCAGCGGCCTGCCTGACAAACGCGAAGCAAAACGAGCGAAATGGTCAAAAAGATTATTCCAATAATCCGTATCGCGTAATTTTGCGAACAACCAACAGGCCGATTTTTTAATAATATTGACATAGTCAGTTTGTTTGATCATTTCAAGATAATCTACTTTTTCAGTCATTTTTACAGCCTCTATTAATGTAAAATATATTGTTATACTTTTGCCTTATCAAAATCGACAAAACCGTTTTAACGATTGATCTCTGTGGTGAACAAATCATAGCGCACCCAATCTTTAAGTTATCAGATAACTAACCTAATACTGTTTCCAGTGCAGTAAAGTTAAAAAACTGCTCTAAAGTATCAGCAATCTGATCAATCCCTTGTTCGCGTAGCTCACTTAAATCTACCGCATTATGTCGTTTACATCCAGCCCAGTCTAAAATCGCATCACACGCTTCCGGTTCATCAAACAATCCGTGCAAATAAGTTCCCATGACCAGATCATCGGCTGAACGAGCGCCATCATCATGCCCTTCCAATCTCATCACCGGTCTGGAGCAATCCTCTCCATGACTTATGCCCATATGAATTTCATAACCGGACAACCTAGTCTGACAAGGATATAAAGTCCCTGACACCTGACGCAAGGACTTTTCTTTTTGCAAGGATGTTTCTATTTCCAGTAAACCTAATCCGGTACTGTAGCCGGGTTTACCTTCCACACCATAAGGATCATGTATTTTATTGCCCAGCATTTGATAACCGCCACAGATACCCAGTACTTTACCGCCGTAACGCAAATGACGTTCGATAAAACCCTGCCAACCACTATCCCTGAGCCAGAGCAGGTCATCCCTTACCGATTTACTACCCGGCAAAATCAGTAAATCTGCCAACTGATTGGCTAGAGGCTGTTTAACAAATTCAACGCTGACTTCAGGATGAAGTCGTAAAGGATCAAAGTCTGTGTGATTACTGATTCGGGGTAAAACAGGAACTAATATTTTAAATAGTTGTTGATTTTGTGGTTTGTCGGTTTTTACAGGTAGAGCATCTTCCGCTTCCAGATATAAATCCTGTACATACGGCAACACCGCCAACACGGGCTTGCCGGTTTTTTCTTCCAGCCAGTCCAGCCCCGGTTGTAATAATGCCATATCGCCTCTAAATCGGTTGATTACAAAACCGACAACTCGCTGACGTTCACTTTCCGACAATAATTCCAGCGTACCGACAATGTGGGCAAACACCCCACCGCGGTCAATATCGGCAATCAAAATAACTGGACAGTCAGCGGCTTCAGCAAAGCCCATATTGGCAATATCATCTTGTCGCAAATTAATTTCCGCTGGACTGCCGGCGCCTTCGACAATCACTTTGTCATACTGACAGGTCAAACGCCGCCAGGATTCCATCACCGCAGTTTTTACCCGTTTTTTATACTGACGATACTGATCAGCGGATAGATTTTTCTGAGCCTTGCCATGCACAATCACCTGTGCCGTTTTATCGCAATGAGGCTTTAACAAGATGGGATTCATGTCGCTATGCGGCGATAAACCACAAGCGGCAGCTTGTACTGCCTGCGCTCTGCCAATTTCACCACCATCTACGGTCACAGCGCTGTTCAAAGCCATATTTTGCGGCTTGAATGGCGCTACCTTGACCCCGCGTCGATAATAGTATCGACACAAGGCCGTCACTAACGTGCTTTTACCGGCATCAGAGGTTGTTCCCTGAACCATTAAGGTTTTTGTTTTCATAAACCTTGTTTGAAATTATGTAAAGAATATGTCATTGTGCGCATCCGCTCAGTATTCATGCAAGTTATGTCGTTATCAATCACAATTATTCTAGCCGTTCTGCTTGATCACTGGCTAGGAGAACCTGAAAAACACCATCCGCTAGTCGCCTTCGGCAAACTGGCGTCAGCGCTGGAAAGCCGGTTTCTGCGACAGCAACAACTTGCGATAAAACAAAAAACAGCCGGTATACTGGTATTCATGCTGCTGGTTTTACCACTCCCAACCCTATTATTCTTTTTACCGCAACAGCCATTATTAGAGATCTTTGTGGGGTCACTGATTTTATATTTCTGCATTGCAGGCAATAGTCTTAAACAACATGCTGACGTTGTTTATCAACACCTGATTAACAACGATATTACTCAAGCCAGAACTGCAGTCAGCACTATCGTCAGCCGACAAACTGAACACATGGATAAAACAGAAGTGTGCAAGGCAACCATTGAATCAGTATTAGAAAATGGCGCCGACGCTGTGTTTGCACCGATATTCTGGTTTATCATTGGCGGCCCGGCCGCTGTAGTGCTGTATCGCTTGAGCAACACCCTGGACGCCATGTGGGGCTATAAAAACCTACAATACATGCACTTTGGCTGGGCGGCAGCCCGTTTTGATGACTTGTTAAACTGGGTTCCGGCACGCCTGACCTCACTGAGTTATGCTCTGCTGGGGCATACCCGGCTGGCGCTTAGATGTTGGTATGACCAGGCCGATAAACTGGAAAGTCCGAACGCCGGCCCGGTAATGACGGCTGGAGCCGGAGCCTTGAATATTCAATTAGGCGGTCCAGCATACTATCACGGACAATTTAAACAAAAAATCTATTTCGGTTCGCTAGAAACTGTACAAGACAATGATATAAATCGTGCCAACACACTAATCAGGCAAACATTAAGCTTATGGATTTTTAGTATTATGATAGGAGAGTTCCTGGCCTGAAATGATTAAACATGGCGGCAATCTACGCTCAGCAGCGAAACAATATAATATTCCACTGGAACACTGGATAGACTTGTCCACAGGTATCAATCCTAATGGCAGGCCAATCACCGATATTCCAAGTGAGTGCTGGCAACGCTTACCTGAAGATTCAGATGATCTTTTAAGCGCAGCAAAACAGTATTATCGAAACACCTCCATACTGCCCGTAGCCGGCTCTCAGGCGGCCATACAAATCCTGCCGCGATTACGAGCACCATCCAGGGTCGGTGTGCTTATGCCCTCCTATGCCGAACATGCAGCAAACTGGCAAAAAGCGGCCCATACGGTCCTTGAAATGGATTCAACCGAGATCGAAGCACAGATAGCTCACCTGGATGTCCTTATTCTGGTCAATCCCAACAACCCGACAGGACAAACCTTTAAGCGCGAACAATTACTGTGCTGGCATAACATTCTGAAGAAACGCCAAGGCTGGTTGATTATTGATGAAGCTTATATTGATTGCACTAATTGCTCATGGAAAAACAGCCTGTCCGACCACCCCGTTCAGGAAGGACTGATTATTTTACGTTCGATTGGGAAATTTTTTGGTCTGGCCGGAATCCGTTGCGGCTTTGTCATCGGCATTCCAGAATTACTGAATAACCTTAATGAAGAACTGGGACCTTGGGCTATCAGTCATCCCGCCCGTTATGTCGCCACTGCCGCGCTCCTGGATCGACAATGGCAACAACAAACTTGTGACGCATTAACTTTGCAATCACTGCGACTTAAACAGCTTTTATCAAAATACGGTTTAGCCCCTGATGGCGGCAACGCTTTGTTTCAGTGGGTTAAGACTGAACAGGCTGCTGACATCTATCATTTTTTGGCTAAGCGGGGAATTTTAACCCGCCTGTTTAGTCGTCCTTCCAGTTTACGTTTGGGCTTGCCCAAAAATGATAGTCAGTGGTTGTTTTTGGAATCTCTGCTGAAAGCATACTTCACGCCTCTACGCTTCACGCCAACAGTTTTCTGAAACAAATGTTTCAAGCGGTTGCCCGTTTGCCCAGTTTTCAAGTTCCAGCATGGGTTTGGAATAAAATTCTTCGACATGTCCCAGACATAATATGGCAATTGGTTGACTGCCTTCTGGCATGGCTAGTAATTGCATTAATGCCTGTGGATCAAATAACGATACCCAACCCAGCCCCAAACCTTCGGCTCGCGCTGCCAGCCAAAGATTCTGGATGGCGCAGGCCGTCGAGGCCAAATCCATTTGCGGAAGCGTTCGGCGACCAAAAATATGCTGTTCACGGTTGTTCGGCAAAGCGACTACCAGCAATTCCCCGCAATCGAGGATGCCTTCCACTTTTAGCCTCATGAATTCTTCCCGCCGTTCACCCAGGGCTTTTGCGGTTTGCAGTCGTTCCTTCTCAACTAGGTCATGAATACTGTTTCTAAGTGTTTTATCGGTAATACGAATAAACCTCCAAGGCTGCATCAGGCCGACACTGCCGGCCTGATGAGCCGCCTGTAACAGTCTCTTTAAGACTACTGGATCAACCAGGTTGGGTAAAAAATGACGCATATCGCGCCGTTCGGCAATGGCGCGATAAACACCGGCAATTTCCTCATCTTTAAACCGATGCTTATCCATGTACAGCAAGCCCAAGTAACACCATCATTTCCACCAATTCAACAGTAGCGCCATAAATATCGCCAGTCACTCCACCCAAACGCTGTACTGCCGTATATCGTACCCACATTACGACTAAACCTGCTAACAATATCGGCAAAAAGCCAGCCAGTAAAAAAATAAACAGCAGCACGCCAAAGATTAGCACCCTGGTTGACGCTAACGGTAGATTTTGAATTAATTTTTCGCCCAGGCCATTTTTTCTGATATACGGCGTTGTCAACATCAGTATTAATAATGCTGTACGTCCCAAAACAGGAGCAATCAATAGTCCTTGCCATTGTTGAGTGATCAAAACAAGTTGTAGCGCATTCCATTTCAGCAACAACAATAACACCAGAATAATTACGGCAACAGAACCGGCCGACGGGTCTTTCATAATATTCAGGGTGCGCTGCCTGTCACCCAGTCCACCCACCCAGGCATCAGCACAATCAGCCAAACCATCCAGATGCAAACCACCGCTTAATAACACCCATACAGTCAATATGATTGCGGCCTGTAATGATACCGGAACAGCAGCCAATAAGAAGGAACCGGCAAGTAACAAAGCACCTATTAATAAACCGACTAAGGGGTAGTACAGAACCGATCGTCCCAACTGTTTATCACTGACGATAAAAGTAAAATGTACGGGAATTCGGGTTAAAAATTGCAGCGCTATAGTTAATGCAGTCATCTTGCTAATAAGCACTATTTTAATAATCGACCCTTAGCATCCTTATAAATATGTCCGGTCGATAGTAAAACCCCTTCAACAAAACCCCAAACCACACCATAACCGCCGGTTATCAAGGTTACCAGAATTTGCGCAATTCCCAGACCATAAAAACCCAAATAAATCCTGTGCAAACCAATCGCTCCAAAAATCAATCCAAGTACGGCAGCAACCCATTTTCTCTTAACCGCTTTGGTATCTTTCAAATAGGCGCCGACTAACCCGACTTCGGTCACTTTACCGTCTTCCATATCAAAGTCCACATCATCCCCCGCTTGTGGGGCGGTATCCGCAGTCCATTGATCAATATAAAACTCATAAAATTTATCTTCAAACTTAATAATACCGGTTTGAATATCTTGGTCGTAACTCTCTATATGTCCAATCATTAATTTTAACCTTACTAAATCTCCTCACTCCACCTCATCAGCAAACGAACGGAACCAGGAATTCAAATAGCATTCATAAAAAAGACTTAAAAGGCACATTTATCCT
>CAYYSO010000089.1:0-10073 GCA_964474415.1 uncultured Methylomarinum sp.
AATTTAAACCCGGTTGTCATGAATTTACCCTGGATAACAAACCACCCGGCTACCGCATTCTTGACCTTTATCCTGACGGCACCATACAATCGGAAGTTTTTTGGCTGCCAGGACATCTAGCCGAACTGAATTTCAGCTCACATAGTTATTGACCTATTGCTGCAACGCCGAAGACGGACAAAAAGACCACCGAGAATGCACAAGTTATAAAATCTCCATTCCTTAGGAGCTTGTTCGAGATAAATAACCTTCAGCCTTTACCGGCACACCATCAGAAGTCAACATTGCCCCCAACTCAATCATTGCCTTGCGATAAACCTTGCGTTTAAAATAAACAACATCTTTTAGCGGGTGCCAATACTCTACCCATTTCCAGCCATCGAATTCCTGCTTATGCCCGCAATCAAAACGTACATTGGATTCATCTGTCAGCATCCGCAAAATAAACCAAATCTGCTTCTGGCCGATACACAAAGGCACTGATTTTTTACGAATATAGCGTTCAGGTAATTTATAACGTAACCAATAACGGGTACGTCCAATTAACTGAACATGTTCAGCCTTAAGCCCTGTTTCTTCCCACAATTCTCGATACATCGCTGTTTCCGGGTCTTCATTACAATCTATTCCACCTTGCGGAAATTGCCATGAGTTTGCACCTTTTCGTTTTGCCCAGAAAACACGACCCTCGTCATTGCAAAGGATAATCCCGACATTCGGCCGGTATCCTTTTGAGTCAATCATGTAAAAACCTGTCTAGTCAGTCAGTCTGTTTTTAACCGTTCGTGAATGGTAAAATTATAAAAACAGCCCAATCATTAAAATTATTGTCGTCATTGTTCCATAAATAGGTAACAGACGCTATAGCACTACACATTTATTTACGACAACAGGTTTCAACGTGAGTTTAGCGATTTTTGATTTAGATAACACCCTCATTGCAGATGATAGTGATTTTTTGTGGGGCCAGTTTCTGGTCAATCAGGGTATCGTCGACAAAGACCACTACGAACAAGCTAACAGCAAATTTTATGAAGATTACAAACAAGGCAGGCTGGATATTGTCGAGTTTCTTGATTTTTCTCTGGCGCCCTTAGCCAAAAATGATGCTGAGCAGCTTTTTCAGTGGCGTAAGCAATTTATCGAGGAAGTTATTAGCCCTATACTATTGCAACCTGCCAGGGATCTGGTCAACAAACACAGAGAACAGGGTGATACTTTATTAGTGATTACGGCCACCAATCGTTTTGTGACTGAACCCATTGTAAAACTTTACGGTATCGATAATTTGCTGGCAACTACACCCGAGTTTATCGATGGTCAATATACCGGAAAATTCATTGGCACGCCTTGTTTCCAGAGTGGCAAAGTCACACTGTTACAGGAGTGGTTAAAAGAATCAGAGGAAACCATGGAAAACAGTTGGTTTTACAGTGATTCACATAACGATTTAGCGTTACTAAAACTGGTTGAAAATCCGGTTGCCGTTGATCCGGATGATACGCTGCGAAATTATGCCCGACAGACCAACTGGCCGGTAATCAGTTTGCGGGGATAACAATCTCTATCCTTGTTTGCTGATGACCAGAAATCTGAAAGAGCAGTCTTCAGTTCGATTGGGGAGCATAATAATTAGCCCGCCTAATCTCGTTGATGCTAATAGAGGAATTTCTACTGAAAGCCTTTACAATAAAACCCCACCATTCATTTCTTCCTGATAAAAAAAATCTGCTGCTCAGGCTCTTTAATAAATTCAATAATCTGATGCCCAACCTGTTCGGTATAAACCCCAAAGTCCAGATGAGCCGCCGGATCAGTTGCAATAACTTTTACCACTTCACCACTGGCCATATCCATTAGGGCTTTCTTCAGGCGCAACAAAGGCAATGGACAGTTTAAACCACTGGCATCGACTTCTATATCAAACTCAAACATAAAATCTTAAAATTTTCCAAACGTCAAAAAAAGTGCTTATAGTCTTCGCGGATGATATTTTAGTATTCAGGGGCGAGATATTGGCTGGAGAACAAGGTGGAAAAGCAACGCTCTAGTTCACATTCTACAGCAAGGTTTTCCAACGCCGCTATCCACCCAATAGTGCGTGCACTGAGGACTGAAATATCATGTGCGGAAAGTATATAATACCACTCTCAGTAATTTGCGAGTATTAAACCTAAAAAATGGATTACTTCCCCCTCTTTTTGAAACTGCAAGATCAAGATTGTCTGGTTGTCGGAGCCGGCGAAATTGCTGCTCGTAAAATCGATCTGTTATCCAGAGCAGGAGCCAATATCACTGTGGTTGCCAACGAAGTTTCCGCTTCAGTTGCTGATTTGGCTACGAAGCATACACTATTCATCAAGCAAAAATCATTTGAAGAATCAGACCTGTCAGGCAAGTGTCTGGTAGTTTCTGCAACAAATAATAATGTTACCAATATTAAGGTTGCTCAATTAGCCAGGCAACGCAACATTCTAATCAACGTGGTGGATAATCCTGAACTATGCAGCTTTATTTTTCCAGCGATCATCGACCGCTCACCGGTTATCGCCGCCGTGTCTTCGGGGGGGGCATCCCCGGTTCTTGCCAGACTGTTAAGAGCTAAAATTGAAAGTACAATATCCCCGGCTTATGGACAATTGGCTCAATTAGCCGGCAAATTCAGAAACGCTGTCAAGCAGCAGATTAAAGAACCTTCACAGCGCCGGATTTTCTGGGAAAAGATACTATATGGAAGCACTGCTGAGCTGGTTTTTTCCGGCAAAAACCAGGAAGCAGAACAACAACTGCAATCTGTACTTGCCGACACTCCCAACAATCAAAACCAAGGTGAAGTTTACCTGGTAGGTGCTGGACCCGGTGATCCTGACTTACTGACATTCCGAGCATTAAGACTGATGCAACAGGCCGATGTTATTGTCTATGACCGCCTGGTTTCCAGCGAAATCCTTGATCTTGCCCGCCGTGATTCAGAAAGAATTTATGTTGGCAAGCAAAGAAACAACCATACTTTACCTCAGGAATCCATTAACGAACTATTGGCAAAGCTTGCACAAGCTGGAAAACGTGTTGTCAGGCTAAAAGGCGGAGACCCGTTTATATTTGGTCGAGGTGGAGAAGAACTTGAAACACTCATGCAACAAGGCATTCATTTTCAAGTTGTACCAGGCATTACTGCGGCAGCAGGATGTGCCAGCTATGCGGGCATTCCGTTAACGCACCGTGATCACGCTCAATCCTGTACTTTTGTGACAGGCCATTTGAAGGACGGGTCAATTAACTTGAACTGGCAACAACTGGCAGCGCCAAATCAAACCATTGTTATTTATATGGGACTCATCGGTTTAAAAAAAATCTGTCAATCCCTGATCGAACATGGTTGCCCGGCAACCCACCCCATCGCCATAGTTCAACAAGGCACCACCAAAAACCAACGGGTTATTATTGGAACATTGGCAACCTTACCAGAATTGGTAAATAACGAAGATCTAAAACCACCGACTTTAATTATTGTCGGCACCGTTGTCTCGCTACATAAACAACTCGACTGGTTTAAAAAATGAAAATAAGCATAACGCCATACAAGCTGTCTGTTTTATTGATTTTCCTACTCGCTCTTAGTGCTTGCGATTTAACGGAAAAACCCGAAAAAACCACTGTACTCGCTGAAAATGGAGTTTTCTCAGCCAACCTGTCAGAACACTATGCTTTAATCGGCACGCTGACAGGTCATGCTGAATTATGGAAACTAAAACCGAAATCACTGCTACACAAATGGCAACATACTGATGAAAATAATGGTGTCATCGCTGTCGATATTTCCACTCAGGAAGAATATGCCGTTACCGCAGAAAAAAATTCCATTGCATGGTGGCGTATCAGTGACGGCATGTTACTGTCTGTTTGGAGTTTGCCTGATATTTTCAGTGTCAGTATTTCTCCTGACGGTCAATATGCCCTGGTCGGATTGGCAGATAAAGCCATCTACCTTGCCCTGCAATATGGTAAAACCCTGTATGCATTCAAACATAAAGATACTGTATTGGTTACTGATCTGTCTGATAGTGGTCATTATGCCGTAACCGGCTCTGAAGACTACACTGCCAAGCTCTGGGATTTATCCACAGGCGAATTGAAACATAGCTGGCAGCATGATAATAAATTATCCACCGTAGCTATAAGTCATAATGATAAATATGTGTTAACAAATGCTGCATTAAGCCTGACCCGTCTGTGGAAAGTTTCTTCCGGTAAATTACATAAACAAATTGGTCCTGAACGCATTACTCTATCGTCAGTAGCTTTTTCCAGCAATGATAAATATTTGCTGGCAGGCCACATATCTCAACGGATTGATTTATGGACAGTTCCCACAGGAAAACTCATTAAATTCTGGCGGCCTAAAAAAGCAGAACAGTGGCGCCCTACTGCAGCTACAATTTTGGCATTAGAGTTTGTCAACAAAAACAAAAAATTTAACAGTATTGCGACTAATGGCTACCTGCAAAGATGGAAAATAAAATAAACTAGATTCAGTTATTATTCAGTGTAAATTGCGATAATTTATTTACAGAAAGGAAGATGAATTTTTACAAAATAGATTGAGTTTTTATTAAAAATCGCCTATCCTTTCCGAGTTTATTTTTAATCCGATTGTATATCTGCAGTTTCTGATATGCAGTACTTCTTTAATCACAGTGAGAGTTCAAAATGAAGAAATCATTAGGTTTATTAGCAGGTGTTGCTTTAATCGCTTTAAGCGGTCAGGCTTTAGCCGATGAAAAATTAAAAGTTGGTAAAAAAATCTATGACCGCGCTTTCGGACGTGGTTGCGGTGCTTGCCATGATATCTCTTCCAATCCACAATTGAGAGAATTAATCAAAGCAGGCGAATTAGATAAAGCAAAATTCGCACAAGTCCTGAAAGAAGGTAAAAACGGAATGCCTAAAGCTATGGCTGCAATCATGGCTGTTGGCCCTGTTAAAAAAGCTGGTTACTCTGAAGATGAAGCCATTGACGCTGTATACCAGTACTTAAGCAAATAAGTTTGGTTTTTGTTCAATACATAAAAAAGCCGCTCTCATTTGAGAGCGGCTTTTTTTTGCCGAATAAAAAATAATCAACTTGTTTTATGGTGCGTCACTATTACTCTTTCAGTCAACACAACACTATTTCTTTTGACCCAAATAATTGCGATGACCATGGTAGTTTAACCGAAATCGATTACGCAACCAGAATCCCGCAATGGCGGCAATCATTAAACCACAAGAGGCAAATGTAAGATAAATCAGATTTTTCAGATGGGTAACTTCCTGTATTAAATTTTCATTAACCTGATTATTAAGTCTGACCCGGGGCGGCTCGGAATATGAACGCAAAAATTTCACATCATTTTTTAAATCTTCGATAGTACCCAGTGAATCTGAAACACTCCCTACTCTGATACTCTCTTCCAGAGCTCTGAGTTTACTTTCAATCGAACCACTGACCAAACCGACCAACTGACTCTTTAAGGTATTAATTTCAGCTGATAAAACCGGATTTTGTACCGCATAGACCGCCGTCGGGACTCCTTGTCGCCTTTCAACCTGTTCAACAAGATCAAAATCCGGAAGAACCAAAAAACCAAGGATAAAAACCAACAGCATTAATGTAAAAACCAGCATCAACAGCATTCTGTTAGCCTTTACCAACCCCTGGTGCTGAGGCGCATCCTGAAGAATTACAACTTCACGTCCTTTGGCATTAATGACTTCGGGATCAATCTTTCGCATATTGCTCATTAATTATATTTATATTGGAACCCAATTAGCACCAAGTTCCGATTGCAAGCACTTTTACCCTTCCAGCTAATCTACTTTATTGCCAGATATTTTAATATCAAAATGCATTAAAACTTTTATTATACAAGCTAAATAAAAAATTTCCTGTATTTTTACATTACCCGCTGACAACCCACTTTTAATTAGCTCACTGCACTGCTTATGATATTCAAACACCTTCTCAAAAAACAGGCTTTCAACTTAAGTCTGAACAGCGCTTGTGTAAGGTTTGCATCGCATCCGGCCTGCAAAACAAGGGATGTAATGCGTTTATCTCGTTTAAAGTTGAGCTTAAAACAGCAAAACTCTGAACACCTGAATAGTTATGGCAATTTAACGTTTTTTAGCCGCAATTCTCATTCTTAATGCATTCAGTTTGATAAAGCCCTCAGCATCTTTTTGATTGTAAGCACCCTCGTCTTCTTCAAAAGTTGCGATAGCTTCATCAAACAAACTGTCTGTTGCAGAATCACGGCCTACCACAAACACATTACCTTTATATAACTTCAGGCGAACTTTTCCATTCACAGTGCGTTGCGATGCATTGATCATTTCCTGTAACATTTCCCGCTCAGGACTCCACCAGTAGCCGTTATAAATCAGAGTTGCATAGCGAGGCATCAATTCATCCTTTAAATGCGCCACTTCCCTATCCAAAGTAATTGACTCAATGGCGCGATGCGCTTTCAACATGACAGTACCGGCCGGAGTTTCGTAGCAACCTCTCGATTTCATACCGACATAGCGGTTTTCAACAATATCCAATCGACCGATACCATTACCACCAGCGACCTTATTCAGCTTATCCATTACCTCCGCGGGACTATGAGGCGCCCCGTCAATGGCAACAATATCGCCTTTTTCATAAGTTAATTCAATATAGCTTGGAATATCGGGCGCATTTTCCGGTGATACAGTCCAGCGCCACATATCTTCCTCTGGCTCAGCCCAGGGATCTTCCAGAATACCGCCTTCGTAAGAAATATGTAAAGAATTGGCATCCATAGAATAAGGTGAAGCTTTGCCTTTTTTCATTTCAACCGGGATACCATGCTTATCGGCATAGGCCAGTAATTTTTGCCGTGAATTCAAATCCCATTCACGCCAGGGAGCAATGATATGAATATCCGGGCGTAAAGCGTAGGCGCCCAACTCAAAACGCACCTGATCATTACCTTTTCCGGTAGCGCCATGAGAAATAGCCTGAGCGCCGGTTTCATTGGCAATCTCGATCAATCTTTTGGAAATCAACGGACGCGCAATCGATGTGCCCAACAAATATTCCCCTTCATATATGGTGTTGGCACGGAACATTGGAAAAATAAAATCGCGAGCAAATTCTTCACGCAGATCATCAATATAAATCTCTTGGATACCGGCAGCCTGAGCTTTGGCTCTGGCAGGCTCAACTTCTTCACCTTGACCTACATCTGCAGTAAATGTGACCACTTCACACGAATACTCGTCCTGCAACCATTTTAAAATGACTGAGGTATCCAAACCGCCCGAATAGGCCAACACGACTTTATTAATTTCCGCCATATTACTTTTTTACCGTTGAATTAAAAATTTCTTGATTATACCGTAAAATGCCGAAATATACTTTTAGCGGTCACATTTTCGGTTTTTATGGCCAGAATCTATACTGCTATTTTTAAATCCCCAAGATGACTTTGAAATTGTCGTCGCTGTTCTGGAGTCAAATTTTTCCATCGCCGGCGCAGTTCCTGTCTCTTACCTTTCGGAAGCGACTTAAACCAATTACGAAGCTGACGAATATTTTGTTGCTCTTTGGGTGATAATGCCTTAAATTTTTTTAATCTTTTCCTGAATTTCTGCCGTTGTTCCGGGGACATTCGTTGCAGTTTTTCAACCCGTTTTTTTAGCCGCTCCTTGCGATTCTGTGGTAGATTCTGCCAACGCTTACTTCTATTGAGAATTTTTTGCCGACGTTGTGGCGACATGTTGTTCCAACGTTCTTTAATAGGAGTCAGAATATATTGTTGATCTGCTGATAACGACTCCCAGCTTTGCTGATCCTCTGCAACGGCCAAACTACAACTAAAACTCAATAAAAAACAACACAGCGGCGGTAATAGCCTGATCATCATACCAGTTTACCTTGCTTGCTCTGGCTTTCTAGCCATTGATAAAAATCAAGTTCATTCAATAAATCCTGATTTTCCTCCGCCTGTATTATGTCTTCAATTAGCAGAAAATCATCTGTCGTGTTTGTTTTGTGTCGATCAATTTGCCAAAATACACCCATAATCAATATGACTGTTGCAAATGCAGCCAACCATTGTGACGGGTAGCTATTTGCTGATTTACCTTGCAGCGCCTGATATCGCGCATTTTGTAATCGAATTGCTGTAGATTTATCCAGATTTTCGACTAAATCATTAAGATAATGACGACTCAGCCGTTGTAATTGCTGTTCGTTTAATTGCTCATTCATAATTCACCTGCCAATTGTTCACGCAAAAAACTCACTGCCCTTGAATAATGAGTTTTTACACTGCCAGTAGAACAATTCATAACTCTAGCGGTTTGTTTAACATCCAGTCCTTCCCAACTCCTTAATAAAAATGCCTGTTGTTGCCGCCAGGGAAGTTGTTTGATCGCATTGTGCATTGCTGTATTTAAAGAACTCTGAGCAAAAACTCTGTCAGGTCGGGAACATGCGGATTTATCCTCAATCCATGCGGTTTCATGATCGGTAAAACCAAACCAGCCACGTACCCAGGCTTTTCGCTTCCAGTCTTTGATTTCATTTTGCAATATTCGAAAAAACAACAGCGGCCATTCGTCTGCATGACGTTGACCATATCGTTGAACCAGCTTGCACATGGTATTTTGCAGCAGATCCAGAGCCTCTTCCCTGTCAGAGATTGCAAACTCTGTCATCTTGAAAGCCCGTTTTTCTACGCTTTTAAGAAACGCATCCAAAGTTTGCTCATTAATCTCTTTTTGCAACATAACACCAGATTATCAGCGATTTTTCCATCTTCTGACAATGTGATTGCCGGTTTTATCAAACCGTCTTTCTATACGGTTACCCTGCCTGTCCAGTCTGTTTTCGATACGCTCACCTTTTCTTGATAATCTGTAGGCTGCTTTTTCATGTCCATTAGTCGCCAGCCGAGCCGCTCTTCTATCCATTTTTTGACTGATGCGGTTACCTTGTCGGTCCAACTGACGATTTATTCTGTCTCCTTTCATATGTAACTTACGATCCACCTGATAAGGATTGACTGCAAACGCTTGACTGGAAACAATCAAACCTAAAATACCTGCCAACATTGTTACTTTTTTCATTTTTAAACTCCAGTTTATTAAAAGCCGGTTTTTACCCGGTTCAACATAATTAACGGACGAGTTACAAAATGGTTGACACAACAATACATATCTTCAGGATAATTTCGTTTCTGTTGTATTTTGTCAAAGTAAGGAAGCCCCTGAAACAGGCGCATAGCAAGTTATCTAACAGTTTCAGCAACGCTGTTATCGACACAAAATCAGTCGTTAGAAAACCGCATCCGTGATGCACGCGAAGCATAAATATCAGCTTTAACACTGACAATATTCATTATTCAAATATTCCCAGGTTTGTCGTTTTTGGGGGTTTTTGAACAAACTGTCTTTGTTTCCCTGCTCGATTACGCGTCCATCACAAATGAAAATTAAACGGTCGGCAATACGTTTGGCTTGCAAAATATTATGAGTGACAAAAATAATCGTATAACGATCTTTCAGTTGCAGCATTAAATCTTCAATAGCCCGGCTGGAAACCGGATCCAGTGATGAAGTGGGCTCATCCAGCAATAAAACTTCAGGGTTCACGGCCAGGGTACGGGCAATGCAGAGCCGTTGCTGCTGGCCAAAAGATAATGAAGTTGCCGGCTTATTCAAACGATGTTCAACTTCTTTCCACAAAGTAACCGCTTTTAATTTTTCTTTCACAATCACAGCGCGTTCATGCGCTAATAAATTTTTACAGAACTTGACTCCAAACAACAGGTTTTCTTCAATGGACTTGGGGAAAACACAGGGTTTTTGAAACACCATGCCAATTTTTGTTCTCAAACGGGTAGCATCCTTGTCGGCATGAATATCATTGTCCTTGAATTGTATTTTCCCTTGATAATGATAACTGGATAAATCATCGTTAATACGGTTGATACTGCGAATCAAGGTGGATTTACCTCCTCCCGAAGGTCCGATAATACAATTGATCTGATGTTGATTAA
>CAYYSO010000090.1:0-10054 GCA_964474415.1 uncultured Methylomarinum sp.
TTGAATATTTTGCTTCCAGACAAAATCTTCGTAAGTACGACTTTCCTGAAAGGCGAGGTTATTTAACGGGTGAATCCAGTTGTGTGTATAACCGACCCATATTGAAGCATGTGGGTTTAATTGATAACCAACTTGACTAAAAAGCAGGTTTTCAGTCAGTCGTGAACCGCTTGCTGAATCATCACGGGTACGGGATTGATTCATGACTTGCCAACGAAAATTATTTAATTGATCAGAAAAGTTTTTAAAGTCTCCCTTTAGTGTTACTGAACCCCAAAAACCAAACATATTGTTTATTGTTTGCGCCTGAACGGAAGCGATGAATAGCAGTATTAATAGCAAGGAAATTAGTGATTTTTTAATTAATATTTTCATATAGTTATAAAGCCATAAATTTTTTTAATGGTAATATTGGGATCATTATCCAGTCGGAAAATATTCTTCGATATCAATAACTCAGAAAGTCTGAAATAAGCTGCAGCATTTTCAGTTTATGTTAATAACCTCGAATGTAAGCTATCCACTTTCGGTGGATGCGTTGCCCTTATCCACCCTACGCCTACTGTGTGATAGACGCATTTTGTAGGGTGGATAAGCAACGCGCATCCACCAAAGTCGTAACTAACGCAATATGAAAACGCTGTATATTTTTTATCTACTCGCCCGTTAGTCATTTATCGGTGTAGATTATTGATTTTTCAGGGCGGGTGGATACTTTTTTCTTATCGAATATGAATTTCCTTGGAAGTTCATGCAGGGATAAATTAATATCAGTAGTGTTTCTTTTGGTTAAAAATAATTTTTTGATTCCTGGATGTTGTTTCTGTATGGTTGACTTTTGAAGTGTGTTGTTTTTTTATTTTATCATCGGCTTCTGCAACCATTGTCGTAAAAGGCAAAGAAGAAATGAGAATGCTTGCTGTGTATAAAGCCAATTTATGAAATAGGGTATTCATGTATATTCTCCAGATTGATAGACGTATCCACTTGATCTAAGCAGATGCATCTGCATTATTAGGCATGTGCATGAAATAAGTCCGACAACTGACTTATTCCATGAGCATTCTTTAACAAAAAGGTTCAAATGCCTATTTGAACTAACATAAAAAATAAAGCATGTTCTATGCCATAAAAATAAATCAATAATATCAATGAGGTAGTGGTAGGTTTTAAAAAAAGGTAGTATTATTTTGGTGGGGATGAACCAGGTTAAAGGGTTGTTTTCAACCAAATTCCGTATAATGTTTTTACCTGAATTCAGGAATTCTAATCATATAGTGAGGAATATTTATGGCTGCAACTCATTCAACGATGATGCCGTTGGGTACACTTGCTCCGGATTTCACTTTGTTCGATACAATGACAGATACAAATAAGAGTCTGGATGATTTAAAAGGTCAAAAGGGTACGCTGGTGCTGTTTATTTGTAATCATTGTCCTTATGTCATTCATATAAAAGATCAATTGATAGATATTGCCGGGCATTATGCGGCCTTGGGAATCAGCACAATAGCGATTAGTTCCAATGATGTTGAAAATTATCCGCAGGATGCGCCGGATAAAATGAAACAGCTGATGATGGATTGGGGAAACCCTTTTAGTGCTTATTTGTATGATGAAACACAGACTGTTGCCAAAGCTTATCAGGCTGCCTGTACACCGGATATTTATTTGTTTGATGCCAATTTGGCCTGTATTTATCGCGGTCGTCTTGACGGTGCGACCCCTAAAAATGAGGTGCCATTAAGCGGTAATGACTTGCGTGCGGCAATTGATAACTTATTGGCAGGGCGACCCATTGATCAGGAACAAATTCCAAGTATCGGCTGTAATATTAAATGGAAAGGTTAACTCAAAGACAGACGATAACTGTATTCTATGATTCCTGTCTTTTGACTTAAAAAACGTAATCTAACTGTTAGTTTGGGGCGATGTGATCGCATGAAATAAATTAGAATGCTGGAAGATATTAAATAATATCTATCATCCAGCGTTTTGGAAACACTTAAAACATATCAGACCTTTATGTCCAGCATGTGGGTCATAGTCGATTTCGATTAGGCACAAAAAGGTGTGCATACAGATCTGTGGCGCATGTTTCAGGTCAATTTCTGCGATGAGCTAGTTATCGATTGTGTATCAGGTACCTTAGTTCTCCAGAAGTTATATGCTAAAAAAGAATGCTGATTTTATTGGTGTGCCTACTCAGGTTTCTTTTCAATATGGCCGCCGAATTGTTGACGCATGGCTGAAATCATTTTATCAGAGAAAGTGTGTTGTCGCCGCGAACGGAAACGGGAGAAAAGCGCTGCAGTTAGTACATGAGCTGGAACGGCTTCTTCAATAGCTGCCTGAATAGTCCACCGGCCTTCGCCTGAGTCTTGTACATATCCAGAGTAGTTTGACAGATCAGGATCTTCAACTAAGGATGCTGCAGTAAGATCCAATAACCAGGAACCTACGACACTGCCCCGACGCCAGACTTCAGCAATATCTTTCAAATCCAGGTCAAATTGCAGGTCTTCAGGCAAAGCTTTGCTATTAGCATTGCGCATAATATCGAACCCTTCTGCATAAGCCATCATCATTCCGTATTCGATACCGTTATGAATCATTTTAACAAAGTGACCGGAACCGGCAGGGCCGCAGTGCAAATACCCTTTTTCAGCAGTCCCGGATAAATCTTCGCGGCCGGGAGTCAGTTCTATATCTCCTATTCCGGGGGCAAATGATTTAAAAATTGGGTCCAAATATCGAACGGTTTCTTCAGGGCCGCCAATCATTAAACAATAACCCCGTTCAACCCCCCAAACACCACCGCTAGTACCGACATCAAGATAATGAATGCCTTTTTTTGCAAGCATTTTGGCGCGCCGCACATCATCTTTATAAAATGAATTGCCGCCATCAATTACAATATCATCTTTATCCAGCAGCTCTGATAGGGCTGTTACCGTTTTATCTGTTAATTCCCCGGCTGGAACCATGCACCAGACGACCCGCGGGGGGGTCAGCATCATAACAAACTCTTCCAATGAATTTGCCCCCTTAGCACCTTCTTTTGTAAGACTTTCAACGTTGGTTTTATTAACATCAAAGCCAACACAGTTATGACCGTCGGCCATCAAGCGCCTGATCATATTAGCGCCCATTTTACCCAGGCCTATCATTCCTAATTGCATCATTTTTCTCTGTTTTCAGTTCAGGTTGATATATTGACTTCATGTGCCTCAAGTTGGTGCAAATAATTTAGAGATTGCACAAATATTGGACGTTAAAGTATGGATTTGTTGCTTTTATTGATAGTGAGCAAAAGATATACCACTATTTATGAGTTGAGATTCGGATTAACATGGCTTGTCAAATGGAAACGCATCATCATGATCGTTAGTTGAAGTAATCGCTTCTGCTGTAACAGGTTCGGCAAACCAGTACCCCTGGGCGATATCGCAGCCATTTTTGATTAAAAACCGTAATTGTTCCTGTGTTTCCACGCCTTCTGCAATCACTTTTTTGCCCAGTGCATGAGACATGGCTACTACGGCCTGGACAACGGCCTGATCTTCCGGGCTGTTAAGTAAATTGCAAATAAATGATTGATCTATCTTGATAAATGTAGCCGGCAGGTTTTTAAGATAGGATAAAGATGAATAACCTGTACCAAAATCATCAATGGCAATTAATACACCGGCTTCCATTAGCTCTTTCATGATTTTGATAGCTACATCCGGCGTTTTCATTAAAGCGCTTTCAGTAATTTCAATTTCGATCCATTCTCGTTGAGCCCCGGTCGCATCAATTTGCGCAATAATTCTTTTTGCCAGCTCAAAATTAATCAATTCTACAGCGGAAATATTTAAAGCGACTTTACCAAAATCAAAGCCTTTCTGTGCCCAACAAACTGTTTGCAGACAGATGCGGGTTAAAATCCAGTGACTGAGTTCGGTAATCAGACCGGATTCTTCAGCAAGCGGAATAAATTCAGCGGGCGAAATCATTCCAAATTCGGGGTGTTGCCAGCGCATCAAGGCTTCATAGCCCAGTAAGCAATTATTCTGGATGTCGTGCTTAACTTGGTAATAGACTTTTAATTCAAATGATTCGTCATAGCATTGTTGTGCAAGGGCGGCACGTAAGGCTTGTTCAAGTAAAAAACGGCGATTGTTGGTTTGATGCAAATCAGAAGAACAGAAGGCGTAACCTTTTTTCGTTTTTTTGGCAAAATACATGGCAGTATCAGCATGTTGCAGCAATGTCTCGGCATCTTTTCCATCCTGTGGATAGATTGCAATACCAATGCTGGAGCCCAGAATAAATTGTTGATCATTTAACACGTAGGGAGATAATAAGTTTTGTAATAATTTTTTGGCTACAACTTCTGCTGCATTGGCATCTGCATCGGGTAAGGCCAGGGTAAATTCGTCGCCGCCCATGCGTGCGGCGATATCTGAGTCACGCAATTGTGCCTGTAGTCTTAATGCGGTTTCTTTCAGTACCTCGTCGCCTGCGGCATGGCCCAAACTGTCATTGATTGTTTTAAAGCGGTCGATATCCAGAAACAACAACGCCATTGATTGTTGATGGCGGTGAGATAAGGCGAGCATTTGTTCAATCCTGTCGGTAAATAAACGCCTGTTGGCCAGTCCGGTTAAATCATCGTAATAGGATAACCAGTTCAGTCTGTCCTGGGTTTGTTTTAACAGAGTAATATCATGAGCAATTCCTTCCAGTCCGATGCATTGTCCATCATCGTTATAAAGCGGGCTTTCGAGGACTTCCAGACAGCGTTTATGTCCGTTATTGTCAAGGACCTCTACTTCATAGGCAGGAACTTTTTCACCTTTCAGACAACGGGCGGTATATTCATCGACTTTAGCATTATCAGGATGGTCGGTTTGATAAGTGCTGTAATGCTTTAAAAAATCATCAACGCTATAGCCTAAAATAGTGGTAATTGATGGACTTAAGTAAGTGAATACACCCTCCAGGTCGTGCTGATAAAAAAAGTATTCGTCCTGCAGGTTTTCAACCAGACTACGGTATTTTTGTTCGCTGTTTTGTAATTGTTCGGTGCGTTGTAAGACCTGAATTTCAAGATTTTCTTTTAAATTATTGAGTTCGTTGTTTGCTGAGATAAGTTTTTTTTGAGTTATTTTGATGCGCCGGTTCTGACGTTTGATTTGTCCCACCCATAATAACAACATGAGTAAAAGAAGTAGAAATGTAATAACAATTCTACTAATTGTTTTATAGTCAACCGGTAATTCGATGGGAGGATGCCACTTGGCGTTGATGGCCTGTTTTTCAGTTTCCGTTAAGGCGTTTAAGCCTTTTTGCAGGATATTTGCCAAAATTGGCCAATCACTACGAACGGCAATACTCTCATTTGAGCTGTTACGATCATAAAATGCGGCAAACTTAATATTGCTCAAAAGATATTTGTTTTGTAGAAAATAGCTGGCGGCAAAAAAACTGATGGCTGCGTCAGCCTGTTGGGTTTCTACTGCTATCAGTGCATCACGCATGTTATCCACATAAAAAGGTGTGATGTCAGGAAAGTCTTTAAGAATACCTTGCGAATATTGATAACTTTTCACCAGAGCAACTGTTTTTCCGGAAAGGTCGCTACGGTTTTTTATTATACTATTGGTTTTATGGGTGACAATGACCAGCGATTTAAAGACATAGGGGCGGGTGAAGGCAAATTGAAATTCGCGTTCCGGTCTTTTTACCATAGTGGCAATGACATCGATTTCTTTGTCAACAGCGGCCTGATAAATGTCTTTCCATACAATTCGGGCATCAATTTTTACTTGAATATTGAGTTTTTGAGTAATAAGTCGGATGGTGTCATAAGCGATCCCTGCTAATTGTCCTGATTCACTGATAAAACTGTAAGGAGGAAAATAGCCGTCAAATGCAATACGGATGGGCTGATGCGTTTCTAGCCATGTTTGTTCTTCAACTGTTAATTGTATTGGTTTTGGTGTAAGAGAGGGTAATAGGACCCGTTCGTTATTCCACGGAAAAAAAATTCTGGATGGAATAATGAGCAATGCAATGATGCAACCAATAAACAGGAATTTAACAACCTTTGACACAAATTTTCCTTGCATTAGCTTAGTCCAATAAGTATAGGTTATAAGCGTTAAAACTACCTTAACAAGAATTTAAGGTGATATCTTTGTTGTTGTCTGCAAAAAGATTAAGTTATAGGCGATTTAAGTGGGAAAAATTAAAAAGGTTTGCTGAATGGATGCAGAAGTAATGGTAAGACTGATTTTTGAAAAGAATTAAAGGAGAATAGTCGACTATTCTCCTTTCCTTACTCGTTATTAAGCTATATTCGCGGCTTCTTTTGCACGGCGGGCGATTTCTTCCCAGTCTTCGGTATCAACCAGATCGGCAGGCGCCATCCATGATCCTCCTACACAGGCGACATTTTTCAGCGCCAGATATTCCACTGCATTTTTTAGGCTGACGCCGCCGGTGGGACAGAAGGTCACTTGTGGTAGTGGGCCGCCAATGGATTTCAACATGGGGATGCCACCGGCAGCTTCAGCCGGAAAAAATTTCATCGCAGTAATGCCTTTTTCCATTAAGCGCATCACTTCACTGGGACTGATGACACCTGGCAGAATGGGTACACCTGTTTTGAGAGCAGCATCAATTAGATTGTCAGTTACACCGGGGCTTACCAGGAATTCTGAACCGGCATCAATTGCCTGTTTTAAGGTTTCCTGATTAATGATAGTGCCGGCGCCGACGATGGCTCCCGGAACTTCGGCCTTTATTTTTTTGATAGCATCCACAGCAACAGCTGTTCGCAGTGTAATTTCCAGAACTTTAAGGCCGCCTTCAACCAGGGCATTAGCCAATGGTACAGCGTGTTCGAGTTTGTTGATAACCATGACCGGGATAACCGGTGAGGTATTCATGATGTCTTTAATGGCAGTCATTGTATTGTGTGTAGGTTAAGTTAATTTTTTGGGTGGGTTTGTGTTGGCTACCAATTTAAAACAGGGTACCTGAGAGAATATAGACTCAGGGTGAGATTATTTTTCACCATGAAGTACATGAAGATTTAATTTTTTTCTTCATTAACTTTATGTCCTTCACAAATAATTGCTCCTGCATTATCTGCATTCAGCACATCCATGTGCTTCATGATGAAACCTGTCCCGTTTTAAATGAGCTGCCGGTTTTTTTATTGTGATGTAGGTAGCAAGCCAACCTGTCATTAAATGATAGAAATTAATCGACAGGAAACAGATTGGATGCGCCGGTTTCAGCTGTTGAAGCGCCGAGTCGAAAACCACCGAACATTTCACGTCCCATGCCATAGTGATGGTTGTTGGCACGATTTGGAATCGCCGTGCGCGCATTAAATTCTTCATCATCAACCAGGGCGTTGACATCGCCGGTTTGTAGATTCAAGGAAATAATGTCGCCATCGCGTACTTTTGCCAAAGGTCCACCCATTTCACATTCAGGGCATAAGTGGATGACAGAAGGGACTTTGCCTGATGCGCCTGACATGCGTCCATCTGTTACCAGCGCCACTTTAAAGCCTTTATCCTGTAGTACACCGAGTGGCGGGGTAAGCTTATGCAGTTCCGGCATACCATTGGCTCGTGGACCCTGAAAACGAATGACGGCAACAAAGTCTTTTTCCAGTTCTCCGCGTTGAAAGGCTGCAAGAAAGTCTGTCTGATCATCAAATACGACTGCAGGTGCTTTTATAATTTGATGATCTTCTGAAACAGCAGAGAGTTTGGATACACCACGTCCGAGGTTGCCGTGCATGACATGTAAACCTCCGTGAGAAGAAAAAGGTTTTTCTACAGTGCTGAGAACTTCAGTATCTAAAGAGGCTTCAGGACAGGGTTTCCAGGTTAATTTGTTATCGATGATTTTAGGTTCCTGAGTATAGCTGTTCATGCCTTTTTCATCGGCAACGGTGAGGATATCTTCATGTAATAGACCGTGTTTTAACAGTTCGGCAATCAAGACCCCCATGCCACCTGCGGCATGAAAATGATTAACATCGGCGGGACCATTTGGATAGATTTTTGTCAGTTGTGGAATGACTTTGGAGAGATTGTCAAAATCATCCCAGTTTATGGTGATGCCAGATGCACGTGCAATAGCAATCAAGTGCATAGTGTGGTTGGTCGACCCACCGGTTGCCAGTAATCCGATAATGGCATTGATTATCGCTTTTTCATTCACCATATGGGCAATAGGACGATAGTCATCACCCAATGCGGTAAGTTTGAGTACTTGTTTGGCTGCTGCTTTGGTTAATTCATCACGCAATGGGGTGTATGGGTTGACGAATGAACTGCCCGGTAAGTGCAGGCCCATAATTTCCATCATCATCTGGTTACTGTTTGCCGTGCCATAGAATGTACAGGTGCCAGGCGCATGATAGGATGCCGATTCTGCTTCCAAAAGTTCTTTTCGGCCAATTTTACCGACTGCATAAGCCTGACGGGCGCGAGCTTTTTGTTTATTGGTGATACCGCTGGTCATCGGACCGGCAGGGACAAAAACAGCAGGCAAATGACCAAAACTCAGAGCGCCAATTAATAATCCCGGTACAATTTTATCGCATACACCCAGATATAAAGCGCCGTCAAACATATTGTGGCTCATGCCTACCGCTGTCGCCATGGCAATCAAGTCGCGGCTGAACAAGGATATTTCCATGCCAGGTTGGCCTTGTGTTATGCCATCACACATGGCGGGCACCCCGCCGGCAACCTGAGCGACCCCGCCGGCTTCATGTATTGCCGCCTTGATTAAGTCGGGAAATTCCTTATAGGGCTGATGCGCTGACAGCATATCATTATAGGAAGTAATGATCGCGATGTTGGCCTTTTGACTACCGGTTAAATCGGCTTTTTCAGCGGCGCTGCAAGCTGCAAAACCATGTGCCAAGTTGCCGCATTGAAGATTGGAGCGGATGGGGCCTTTTTTAGCAAGACCATCAATATATCTCAGATAGGCTGAACGGGAATCATGACTACGTTCAATAACTTCTTGCGTGACTTTTTCTATAGTGGGGTGCATAGTGCGTTCCTCCTTTGTGCTAATGCAGATGCGCAGTAGCGAATTATTCTATTAAAGTGATTTTTTGGCTGCCAAATTTAAAACGGGACAGAATCAGTGTAGGGTATGCATCGCATACCAGATTGCTGCATAAGGTACGCAATGCCTACCCTATTTTTTGTTTCGCCTTAAGTTGGTAGTCGGTTTTTTCACCTGGCATATTTTTATGGCAGGGTAGCTTATTGGTTTCCCGACTAAAGATTTTTCTCAGGGCGCCCAGTAAAGTTCAACCGGAACTTTGTTCTGGCGCAGGATGGCGCGGATAGGCATGTCTTCTATTGGGCCATCAGCCATAGCTGTTCGAAAAACGGCTAGTTTTTCCTCACCTGTCAGTAAAATAGTCAATCGTTTTGAATGTAATAAACCGTTAAGGGTCAGTGTCAAGCGTTCTGTATTCGGACCTGTGACTTCACTTTGCCGGGCGGTGATAGTGGCTGTGAGTTGGGTGTTGTCCTCGGACAATGCGTCACTTAGGCCTTGTGCATGAGGGAATAGTGAGGCAGTGTGACCATCATTACCCATACCGACAACTGATACAGTAAAAGGTTTCGTTAATTGCTGGTATAGGGTCTCAGTTTCCGCGCAACCTTCCTGCGCTGTTTCGGCCGCTGTTTTCATGCCGGTAAAAGGGGCAATTGTGGCATTGTTGATTAATAATGAACGTTTAATCAGCGCTTCATTACTGGCCTCATGTTCTTTATCGACCCAACGTTCATCAACCAGGGCCACATCTATATTGGCCCAGTCAAGATCGGTTTGGGATAAGGCTTGGTATAGCGGCGCTGGCGTGCTGCCGCCTGATACCAGAAAGCTGGCAGAGCCATTGTTGGTCAGCGCCTGCCCCAGATATCTTTCACAGGCTAATGTTAACGCAGAAAATAAACTGTTACGGTCTTTAAATAAAAATTGTTTAACCATTATTATGTTGTCCTATTTTTTG
>CAYYSO010000091.1:0-9900 GCA_964474415.1 uncultured Methylomarinum sp.
ATAAATCCGCACCTACATCACCAGAGATTATAACAGTTGTTTTTTTGTAACTACTCGGAGTAAGTGACTGATGTTAAATGAATATATACGCTGAGTAGTTACGTTTTTTTACATTAATGTCAACAATTGCTGCAGCAATAATCCGTTAGTCGCTAATATCTGCTTGGGAAAAATCCCTTCCCGTCCTTTAAAATCCGTCACACTTCCACCGGCTTCTTTGGCAATTAAACCACCGGCTGCAACATCATATAAATTTAACTCCTGCTCCCAAAAAGCATCCACCTGACCGTCAGCGACCAGACATAAATCCATAGCCGCCGAACCAAAACGGCGCTGACCGGTAGTCACTTCAGCAATTCTGCAAAAGCGCGCCAGGTTATTGTCCTCCAGATAAGAACGTAAACAGGCAAAACCGGTTGCAATCATTGATTCAGCTAATTGTGTTTCGCCTGATACCTGAATAGCCCGACCATTTTTACTGGCGCCCTTATCTTTTTCAGCACAGTAATAGTCATTCAGAGCCGGTGCATAAACTGCACCAAATACCAATTCCTCATCAATTTCCAGAGCCACACTGATCGACCAGAAATATTGGCCTTTAGCAAATGAATGTGTTCCATCAATAGGATCAACAATCCAGCGACTCCTTTGATCAGCTGTTTGTCCACTTTCTTCTCCCCAAAAACCATATTGCGGATACTCACGTTCCAGCACTTTTTTTAAATAGGCTTCCACTTCCACATCAGCCTTTGTGACCAAATCTCTGGAGCTTTTTTTGTTAACCTCCAAGTTAGCCAAATCCCTAAAATGATTCATCGCGATTGACCCGGCTTCACGGATCACAGATTCAACTACTGCAGTAGAAATAGACATTAATGATAATCCTGTAGTATGTGTAAAAGCCGGTTAAAGAGTTTTCCGGCCAAACACCTTCAACTAAAACCGCCGAACTGTACCCGTTGTTGAGGTTTTTTACAAGCCAATATATTCATCTGCATCCCCCTACAGCATCACCCCTTTTTGGTATGATTTTGAAACAAATATTCAATTTCTTCCAGCTCATCTTCAATTGACCAGGTAACAGCCTGAGTCAGCAGGTCTAGTAAAATAATAGCATTAACAGCAGCATCCTCTTTAATTGCAGCTCTTAAACGTTCCGCCATTGCCCTGTTGACTACTTTCAGGTTTTGGTAGATTTCCGTTAAACCGGCAACATCATAATCACAAGACAATCCCTTTTTACTGCGAAAATATTGAGTCAATAAATACATGGATACTGTTCTATAAATACCTTCCTCTTCTCCAGACAAAGGGGCATGAAAGTGCGCCATTGGTTTTAAATAGCTGGTATAGGGACAAGGACTGGTTGCCATAACCAGGCCTAATACGGAACTGACCGCATGTTGTGCGGTAGTATGTGCCAAAATAACCCGGTCGTTGGTAACAATACGAACATCTATTTCTTCAAAGGAAACCATTGATGAACATCTATCAATAAGTGGAAAAAGATTTCTGGCGACAGGGCAATGCGGCGACTCTTCAACATTTAACGGACAATTGAAGCATTGTTGAAACTCCAGGTTTGTCCAGGATGGCAGTTCTGACTCATGTTCAGAAATTAATGTCGTAGTTTCACTATCAATTTTAAGATCAATCTGAATAACTTCATCGCCAGGCTGTCTGAACTGATAACTATAATTTAAAGTGCTGCCGTTATCATTGATATTCATAAAAAATTGGCTTTAGTAAATGAAATATATCCAGAATATAGCCTATATAGACAGATATAATAAGGCAATCTAATCTCCGCATTTTTTCTATGATTCAGCTATGCTATAGCAAATAAGCAATATTACAAACCAACTTCTGCAGAACGATCATGTTAAAAAAAGAAAGTGCACCCCAAATTCTGTTAGTTGATGATGAACCCAATGTATTGCGTTCCTTATCCCGTATTTTAAAAAAATACGCTATCACCACTTTCACCAGTGGAGAAGAAGCGCTATTGCTGGCTAAAGAACAACAATTTGACCTGGTTATTTCTGATTTCAGGATGCCAGGCATGGATGGTGTCGATTTTCTGTGTAAATTTATGCGCCTACAACCAGATGCCATCCGCATCATCTTGACAGGGTATGCTGATCTGGAAAGCGCCCAGGCGGCCATTAATTCAGCCGAAGTCTATCGTTTTATTAATAAACCCTGGAACAATTTTGAGATTAGCAATGCCGTTGAATGCGGTCTGGAACATAAACGAATCTTATTGGAAAACCGGCGGCTCGCAGACCAGGTCAGAGAGCAGCAAAAAATGTTAGACGAGAAAGATGCTATTTTAATGGCCCTGGAATCAGAAGAACCCGGCATTACGCAAGTTAACTGGTCCGACAATGGCGCTATTATTCTGGATGAAGAAGATTTAAAAACTTTAGAATAAAATTCCAAATAACCATTACTGTGACTCTTTGGTTTGAGCCGGTTCAGATGCAACATCAGCTTCCCCTAAACGCACTTTTATTTGTAATTTATCCCCTACCTTGTCCCGCAAAGCAACAATGTCATAAATTTTGGCTTTATCCAGCACACAATCTTTAAGAAATAATCTATCGTCATAACGAATTTCTTCAACTTCCATACCCGGCTGTAATTTTGTCCAGGAAATTTCCACCACAGGACGAATGGTTTCCGCTTTCATTTCAGTTAATACCGCAATGAAAGTATCTATGACTCCAGGGTCATAAAAACTACCTTTTTTATTTATCAGTCGGCTATTGACATCGGCTACAGTCATTCCATGACCCGTCATAGTCCCCTCCAGAAAAGAAATATAATCCCTGACCACCTGGAGAATACGTGAACCGGCAGGAATCTGATCACCAATCAAGCCATTAGGAAATCCACTACCGTCAAAGTGCTCAAACTGATGACGTATCAGTAAAGCAGCCTCCTTTAACTGTGCCATATTTTTTAACAATGCCTCACCTTCAAGAGCATGGCTTAAATACCGGTGACGCATTTCAGCGGGCATCGAATAAAAAGGTTGAGTCAACAAATCATCGTCCAGACCTATTTTACCGATCTGTAGTAACAATCCGGCATATAAAACATTTTTTTTATCTTCCTCAGAAAGTCCCAGTTTTGATGCCACCTTATAGGCAATTTCGGCTATATATTTTGCATGACCGCTTTTAATTCCGGGCCGTAGTTCGATAATTCTGGCAAAGGTTTTAATCGTATCGGTATATTGTTTTTTTAAGGTTTTATGGGCATTATCAATTTGTTTTAAGGAATTTTTCAGCTGTGCGGTACGCTGTTCAACCTTTTCCTCCAACTGCCTGTTGAAATCTTTTAGCTGTTGATTTTGTTGATTAATAATCTCAAATAATTGAACCCGTTCATCGGCCATGCATTTTTGTTCCAGAGCCTTATTAACCAAGGCTTTAAGTTCTTCATCATCCCATGGCTTGTTACAATAACTGTAAATTTTGCCTTTATTTACCGCAGTAATAGTTGAATCAATATCAGCAAATCCTGTTAACAAGATACGTACAATATCTGGCCATCGTTCAGCCGCCTTACTCAAGAACTCCGCACCGTCCATTTGCGGCATGCGCATATCGGAAATGATCAAATCAATCTCTTCCCGTTCTAATATCGCCAATGCCTGCATACCACCATCTGCCAAATGAATGATATATTCATTTCCTCTGAACAGACGACGTAACGACTTTAAAACATTGGGTTCGTCATCAACAAACAGTAGTTTCATCGGCTTTTGTTCAAGAATAACTTCTGACATATGCAAAAAACCTTAGATATCAAGTGGAAAATAAATTCTAAACCGGGTTCCTTTGCCAACCGTCGAGTCTATCTCTATTTCGCCATGATGATCCTGAATTATTTTATAGGTTAATGACAATCCCAAACCGGTTCCTCCACCAACTGGTTTGGTGGTAAAAAAAGGGTCAAAAATTTTGTTTTTAATTTCTTCAGGAATCCCTTTGCCGGTATCCTCCACCTCCACCCATAACCAGTCATTATTCTTATAACCGGTACGAATAGTGATTATTCCGAATTCTTCAATAGCATGAGCCGCATTGACCATGAGATTCATAAAAACCTGGTTCAACTGTGAACCGATACATTCATAAGGTTTGAGGCCGACATATTCTTTTTTAACTTCCGCTTTATATTTCAGTTCGTTATGGATAATATTAAGGGTTGCATCAATACCTTTCTCGATATCAAACATCTCTTTTTCCTGAGTATCAACACGGGAAAAATCACGTAAATCCTGGACGATTTTTTTGGCCCGGGTAGCGCCTTCAATTGACTCTTTAACCAGATCCCGCAAATCTTCCTGCATGAACTCCAGATCCAGCTCTTTTTTAAGTCTTTCAAACGCCAATACTTCCCGGTTATCTGCTGGTAACAGGACCTCCAGCTTGTTAGCCATATCGGTTACCTGTTCCAATTCATTCAGATATTTCTGCAAGGTATTTAAATTGGAATTGATATAACCAAGTGGATTGTTAATTTCGTGTGCGACTCCCGCAGCTAACTGACCAATTGAAGCCATTTTCTCCGATTGCACCAAAAAACCCTGTGCTTCTTTCAATTTCCTGTTCAACTCAAGCTGCTCCTTTTTTTCACGGGCCAGCTTTTGATTAGAAGCCTGTAACTCAAGTGTTCGTTTCTCAACTGCCTGCTCCAGGCCTTGTTCGATCTCCTTTTGCCGGCTGATATCAATCGCACATCCCATATATCCGGCCAACTTGCCATTTTTTCGTATTCTCGGAACGACAGTTTCAAAAACCCAATGTAAAACGCCCTTTTGTCCTACAACCCGATATTCAATTTCCAGTGTTTGTTGTTTGTCATGATTTTTTTCATAGGCATTTTGTACCATTGTTCTGTCATCTTCATAAATAACAGCTGGCCATTCATCATATAAACGCTTACAGGAAAAACCGGTTAATTCACTCCACTTTCTGTTACAATAGACTCTTCGACCTTTTTCGTTACTCACCCAGATTAAAGCCGGTAGAATATTGGTTAATTCTTTAAACCGATCCTCACTTTCACGTAAAGCCCCATACAGATTATTTTGCACAATATCAATATTGGATAACTGATTATCCGGTTTATCTTCTGCCTTTATAATATCCTGCACCATATCCTTATCTTCCAGCAAAATATGATCACTTAACCAGTTAACGAGATAATCCAGTAACTTATCCTTGGCCTTTTCAGGGTTTTGTCGATTTTCCAACTGCACCTTTTTAATAGCCTTCAAAAAAGCCTGATGATTTAGTCGATGTTTTTTAAAATCGGCTCCATCGTAATCATGCTGCCGCATAAACAACTCTTCTTCTTCAAAATGATAGTGAGTATAATCTATCAGTTCATCCAATAAATCAGTCACTTTTCGGGTATTATTATCGATCATCAAACTATCATTTAAGGCATTGATGATTTCAACCAGTTTTAAATGTTGCTGATCAATTTCATCAATACCTGTTTTAAAATCATCATTCCATAGAAAAATCACCATTTATCTCACCGTAAAAAAAACCTATTCAGTGCTACCATCAAGTCTAGTAAAGAAATTGTATAACCAAAATATAATCTAATAGTAAACTCAATGATGAATTCATTATCTTCCGAATTAGAAGGTTTAACCATACTATTCGGGTCCTCATTTCCCAAAACATGCGCCAGCTGCGGCCGTGTGTACCAAAATGCCAAACAATTTCTCCGTGAAACAGAACCCTTACCCCGAGTAAATTCCGGTTTAAAAGAAGCTATTGAGGAGGATGGTACAGTAATCGTCGAGGTTTTCAGGAATTGTATTTGTGGTTCGACCTTAATGGATGAATTCAATAATCGCCGCGACCTTTCTGAACGAGGTCGATTAAGAAGAGAAAAGTTTGCCCGTTTAGTTCTACAACTGGTAGATCAAGGACTTTCTCAACACGTTGCCCGAGAGGAATTAATCAAGCTTATGAAAGGCAATAAAAGTAAAATCATTAACGAAATACTTAGTTCTATCGAAAAATCTAGGGACTAGGGATTACTGCAATCGTTTCAATTTCGGGAACCTTCTTTCCATACACTAATCCGTATAAGACCAAAACCTAATTGTGGAAGATCTGAAAGTGATCTAGCCAGGGAATATTATGCCATCATTTGAAAAATTATTAGAACAAAACAAAAAGTGGGCCTTACAAAAAAAAACTGAAGATCCGTTGTTTTTTGAACGTTTATCCAGAAAACAAACGCCGGATTTTTTGTGGATTGGTTGTTCAGACAGTCGTGTGCCGGCTGAAATTATTGTCAACGCTGAACCCGGCGATATTTTCATTCACCGTAATATTGCCAACCAGATTATTCATACAGATTTCAACTGTCTCAGCGTATTGCAATATGCCGTTAACGTGTTACAGGTTAAACATATTATTGTCTGCGGACACTACAACTGCGGTGGCGTAATGGCGGCGTTGCAAAAACAACGCTCAGATTTAGTGATTACCAATAAATGGCTCATGCATATTAAAAATACTTATCGCCTGCATCAACAAGAAATCGATTCATTAGAGGATGAGAGTCAAAAAATCAACAAACTGGTTGAACTGAATGTTGTTGAACAAGTCAATGCCTTGTCGCACACCTCCATTATTCAGGAAGCCTGGGGGCATCAGCAGCGTCCTGCCATACATGGCTGGGTTTATGATGTACATGACGGCCTGATTAAGCCTTTAATCACTTTGTCGCCCGGTGACGAAATTCATCCGATTTTCCAATACGAGGAACAAAACAAGGCTTGATCAGGCATCTCCTTGTACTGTAATCACGGAAATAAGCACAAAAAACAGGATCAAGATTACATATGCTCCATCGACGTCTCCATTATTACCTACATTATTTAAAACATGACATTCCTGCAGGGTTAGTTGTTTTTCTGGTGGCACTGCCACTATGCCTTGGTATCGCTCTGGCATCTGGCGCCCCACTGTTTTCCGGAATCATAACCGGCATTGTAGGAGGTTTGATCGTTACCTGGTTGAGTGGTTCTCAGTTGAGTGTATCCGGGCCTGCAGCCGGATTAACAATCATTATCCTGAATGCTATCGAAACCCTGGGGAGTTTTCAGGGCCTGCTGGTTGCAATAGTAATCGCCGGCATTATTCAGATACTGCTGGGCTTTTTTCGGGCTGGAATCATCGGTGCATTTTTTCCAGCCAGTGTGATTAAAGGCATGCTGACAGCAATCGGCCTGATTCTGATTATCAAACAGATTCCCCATGCGCTAGGTTATAACATCAGTTTTGAAGGCGATGAGAGCTATATGCGGGAAACTGCCGAATCCAGTTTTTTAGAACTGCTTAACACCTTTTCCCATATCTCACCTGGGGCAGCCATTATCAGCATCGTTAGCCTGCTAATCATGTTTTTTTGGGAGGCCGATTTTTTAGAAAAAACAACACTGACAAAACTGATTCCCGGCCCTCTGGTTGCGGTTACCTGGGGCCTGTTATACAACATCACAGCCTTAAAAATAGCGCCACAATGGGCAGTCTCCAAAGAGCACCTGGTACAGCTTCCACCTATGGAGAAAGCAAACGATTTTTTACAGCATTTGATGTTGCCGGATTTCAGTTATTTAAGCAACCCTGCTACTTATTTTATTGCCCTCAATCTGGCGCTTATCGCCAGTCTGGAAACACTCCTTAGTATTGAAGCGGTAGACAAACTTGATCCTTTAAAACGCCTTGCCCCCACCAATCGAGAATTAAAAGCCCAAGGGGTCGGCAATATTCTCAGCGGTCTGCTGGGAGGCTTACCTATGACAGCCGTCATCGTACGCAGCTCGGCCAATATTAACGCCGGTGGAAAAACCAGTGTTTCTTCTTTTATTCATGGTATTTTATTATTGAGCAGCGTGATGTTTTTTTCCGCGTCTTTAAATAACATCCCCCTGGCCAGTCTGGCTGCTATACTTTTACACACCGGCTACAAACTGGCGAAACCCAGTATTTTTAAAAACTTCTATCTACGGGGCTGGAATCAGTTTTTGCCCTTTTTCATCACCGTGGTTGCAATACTGTGGACAGACCTGTTAATGGGAACGATAATCGGTCTGTCTATCGGCCTTTTTTATGTCATAAAAGCCAATTATCAGGCGGCCGTTAGCATGGTACAGGACGATACTCATTACGTGCTGTCACTCAATAAAGATGTATCATTTCTAAACAAAGAACTGTTACGCAAATTCATTTTGCATATCAAACCCGACAGTACCGTCACTATCGATGCCAGCAATGCCCAGTTTATCGATCACGATATTGTTGAAACCATCGAAGACTTTATAACTACGGCACCCAGCGACAATATTAAAGTTGATATCATCGATCTGCACGGCAAACAACAAATCAAAGAAAGAAGACCCATGCTTGAGGTGATGAAAGATCGTGTTAATAAATAAACGGCAATTTAACCCGCGCGGCGGCGTGACTGAATCAACGAAGCGCTGACGGTAAAAATCAGCAATGCCAGAGAAAATTCCAACATTAAAAAGGCAGTAATTTTAAAATAAGCAAATAAAGGATGTACAAAGCGAACCAGCCAACCAGCCAACTCATCCGCAATAGCCGACAAATACACCAGACCGCTAACCCAGATTTTCATCCACGTCGGTAAATCGGTCATCAGCATCAAATGGGTCAGTGTTAAAATCAGCATCCCCATCGCGAAAAAATGAAAATGACTGACTTCCAGCATACTCTGGTAACTTTTCGGCTGGGTAAAATCCTGCTCCGAACCCAGATAATATGCAACCACCGAATCAACCGTCAGATCCATTTTATGAAAATACATCATCCCATTGCTAATCCACAACAAAGCAACATAACCAAGAAACATCAAAATCAAGGCATTCAACATCATCTGGCGATTTTGCTCTCCAGTCACAAAAAAACGCATCAGCCCCGCTTTTCCTTCACCAATATTTGAAAAATTGCCATCACCTTGCGGGTAATAGTCAATGCCGAACGGGTACTAAGCGTGGCTCCGGTAATGCCCTGAATATCAGAATTAAAACTGAGCTTCTCCAGCTCACCTTGGTATAACTGCTGATACCAGCGTTGCGGTGGCTGATATTCCGGCGGCTCATGAAAAGCCAGGGTATGAATAGCGTTTATTTGTCCTTCAGGCGACAATACCACCAACAGGGTTTCCGGCTTGGTTCTTACGGTGTGATGTTCTATCGCCGCATAACCGAGTATTTTGCCGTCCTTTTTCCCCACATAAAAAGTAAACAGAGATGATTCTAACTTGACCCTGGCCCGCTTTTCAATCTGCGATATTTGTCGAGCATCAGGAAACAGCGACAACATTTCAACCATCGCATCTTGGCCAAATGCCAACTCCATAGCTTCATTTTTGCTGTAATAGATTTTTCCATAGCAAGGAAAAATAATCACCGATAACAGCAGCGCCATGAATGCCTGTTTTATATATCGATTAATAGACATATCGTTCTAACCATACACTAAATTATAACAATGATAACATAACGTTCTAAAGATGCGTTAAACGCAATGAAGCCCATTCCGGACGTTTTGACGGGCTTCGTGCATTATTGGACTTTTTAGAAAATAAAACCTATACCCAGATTAAAATCATCCGCTATATCGCTACCTTTTGAATCCCAATTACGATAATCCGCTTTGATTACCACATTAGGAATCGGTTTATAATTTAATCCGACCTGAAATATCTCTTTGTCCTGACTCAGGTCATCAACAAAACCAGTAGGCGCTTTGGCAACAGTATCCAATCGTTCATACCGAAAAAACGGCGCCAGATATTGTGATGTTTCCGGAAAAATATGCGGCAATATAT
>CAYYSO010000092.1:0-9676 GCA_964474415.1 uncultured Methylomarinum sp.
ACATTTGATTCATGGGTGATGACGGTAAAACCGGAAGTTGGATTAGGAGAAGTTGGAACAAACAAAATATAACGGTCATCTTCTTTATTGGTCACATAGGCCGGCACCCATAAGCCTTCTTTGGGATATTCAATATAAACCACCTCTCTGGCCTGGGTTTGTTCATGGCCGGAAAACATGTTCACTACTTTTTTCGTTACCCGGTAAATAGTATTTAATAATGGAATGCGATGAATGACTGCATCAATTGCCGCGATAATGGATGAAGTTCCCAAACTGACTCTGTAACCCACATAGGCAAATAATGAGAAACTGACGGCAAATAATGCCAGAGTAACGGCATAATTATCGGCATAGCCGTAAACCATCTGAAATAAATCAGTAATACGATCTTTTACAAACCATACAATTTGTAAAATTACCACGATAGGAATAAACGCCAATACGCCGATTAAAAAATAGTTAAATATATGTTTCATCATGCCTTCCTCATAAAGATTTTGTTATCAGCAATAGTCCCGAAGCCAATAAAAAGGCTGCAAAGAATTTGCTGTATTTATTATTATCTATGCCACTATAGACCAGTTCTTCAGTGAGCAGGAATACAATAACGCCAATTTGTAAAAAAGTCGCATTTTCTGAATAAGACAATTCGAACTGAACGCCCAACGCTAGCAAAGTTGCCAACTGAAAAACAGCAAAAGTCGCATAACAGACTGCAACCGTAACCCGTGTGGTATTCTTGTCATACTGTTTGCCATGCACAATAGCCGTTAACAAAGCTCCACCCAGATTAGTCAAACCATGCACCAACCCCATTACAGCCAAGTAGGCTTTCTGGTAGCGAACCAGGGTTTTCAGTAGTTGTTCAACAGCAGGAATAAAGCTTTTCAGCGCCACAAAAACCAGAAAAGCGCCAATGATAAAACCAATATTGATTCGGGATGATGTGGCAATAAACAGAAATAATACGACGAAAGGAATCGTATAAATCAGTACATTCTTAAAGAAGTCGACATCAATAAAGCGATAATGCTTAAGTATCTGCAGAGAATTAATAGCGATGGAAATAGGTAACAGAACACTGAGCGTATTAACAAAGTCATAGCCCAACAACAACAGCAAAGGTGTACCGAACAGTAATACACCCACTCCAAAAATTGACTGTATTACCGCTGTCAGCAAAACAGTCAGTAGAATATCAACCGGCATTGAACTCCCCTTATTTTTATTATGCAGAAATAATTCTGGAAAAATCAGTTGGATTCTAGCACAAGCGCCTAATTACGCCGGTGTCCTTAGTAATGTTTTTAATTATTAGCCTCATACAACTGATCGACCGTCAAATGCACAGCGGGTAAAAAATTTTCCCTGAAATAATCGACTTCCGGTAACTTTATTCTATTTAAACGATTATCAATATCCTCCATGGCATCCGTAAACTCCTGATTGCCGGCCTGAATTTCTTCCACACATTTAACATAAGCGCTAATCGTGTCGGCAGCTTTAACCAGTTCCATAACCTGTTTGTCACACGATTCGGTAACGTAATTGAAAAAATCATCCTTGAGTTGTTCCGGCAGGATATTTACTAGGGCATTCGATGCGACCGCTTCAATATTTTTATATGTGTCGTAAATACCCCGGTTAAATCTTTTAACCGGGGTAGCTAAATCACCGGTAATACTTTCATGGGCATCATGATATAGTGCGGCCAATACCACTTCGCCTGGGTCCATCGAGCCACCAAAAAATTCATTTTTGATAACGCATAATAAATGTGCGATAACACAAACGTCGAAACTATGCTCTTTAACATTTTCATCAATCGAATTACGTTTCAACCCCCAGCGCTGAATATATTTAAGCCGATTTATCGTCGCAAAGAAACCTGACATGAATTTTCACCTTTTCTTAACTACTCGGAAACTATGGTTGCTATTTGGACGACCGTGAATTCTACAGTCTCCTGAATCCGGCACAAATTTTATGCTAGTTCCTGATAATAAAGTCTATTCAAACAAACAATCGCTCAAATCCGGTGTTTTAAAGTACTTTGAAGCATGCAACAGCTGATCTTCCACTACCGCCATCCGACTGCCATGCACAATCTGAAAGGCCTTATCGAAGTCTGCGTTGAGAAAGTCCCTTGCTAATTGAACGCACAGACAGTATAACGCCGAATAATCCTTTGTTTGTCCGCTCCCGCATTGATTTATTTTGTCCGACAAACTTCTCATCAACGAAATCATCAAACCGTCATGTTTCCATCCAACAGATTCCTCGACCACATCTTCACCCTGTATGGCAATAGCCGTTAAAGCAGCATAGCCAAGCTTAATCAATCCTGCCAAAACCTCGGCCATATCACCTTTTTTAAAGGTATTGAACAGCTCCCCGCCTTCTTCCATCAACAAGGCCTGCCGGGTAATAATGTCCATATCTGATAAATGCCCCGGTCGCCCGAATTCAGTCTGAGGGATTGAATAAGCAACATGAAACTCTCTGACTAATTGTAAGTGTTTATTCATTGCATTGTCTCCTTTGATTAAGGTATCGACTTCGACACTGACAGCAATATGACAAGTGAATAACTCTTCAGTTTAAAAAATTGCAACCATTATGAAATATTCAATTTTAAAATCATTTAGTTATAACTACCAATTTCATAATCAATCTGTCTTCGTTATAAGACTGTGATATTTTGAATATTCTGCTATAACAATACATGGCTTAACAGTGTTATTATCCATAACCTTAATCCACTTGAAAATATTCATTCCGAGCCATGTTTCTTGATAATCTATTTGTTCCCTGGCTTCCTATATGATACTTTCTTCTGAAAGGTATGATAATAAAACTCATAAGGCATGCCTGTAGCCTTCACTATCAGTCACAATATGCACTACTGATGCAGATTCGCTATTCCCGTCAAATAATTTAGGAGAAAAGAATGCTTAAAAAACTGATGCTTTATTTATCGATTTTAATGTTGATTCTATCAACAGGATGTAACCGCTATTATTCAAATGGACCTGAAGATGAAAATTTGGTTGAAGTCAGCTATAGCGCTGTCGACAATTTACTGGTTAATTTAAAACATCCCTTGCCTGAAGGAAGTCTAGTCGTTATTAATTCATTAGTTAACGTCGATAACCTGAGTCAGACATTTTCATTTGGCCGGATTATTTCAGATCAAATTTCTTCCGCATTTCATCGTGCCGATTACCAGGTAATGGGTATGGAATTACCCACAGAACTTTTTGTTAAAAATGATGCGGGTATATTGAACCTCTCACCCAAAGCGAAAGAAGCTTTGAATGATGTTGGTGCGAAAGCCTTGGTTATCGGCAGTTTTGCTCCAGGTAAACGTAATGCCTATATTTCTTTAAGAATTGTGGATATTGCCAGTCAAAACATCATTGCAACCACTGACTTTTCTGTGCCCATCGGACCAGATGCTAAAGTCCTATTGAAGCCCAAAGAAATTGATAAGAAAAAGAATTCAGAAACCTCTAGTGATGATGCATCCAGTGAATTTTAATTAAGGGGCGGAACCACAAAATCAAACAAGAATGACGTTGATTTATAATCGTCATTCTTGTTCCGATAAATATGATTTTCTCTTACGCAGTAGTGTATCTCGTTTTTACACCCTTGCGTTTTTCATACTCCTGCCAATTGCAATATTCAACAACGCCTCTATTTCCTCCATTCCAATCAAGTGATCCTGGTTAAAATCCTCGGCATATTTTGAATATTCAGCCACTCCGATATCCGCTTCAACAGGTACATCTCCCGGTGTTTTAACCTGTTTGAAAATATCCTGCTTAATTTGAGCGGCAATCGATTCAGCTCTCTCCAACGGCGCGCCTGGCAAAGCCAGCAAAAAATCCTCATCACCGACTCTTGCTGCCAAATCAACGCTCATACGAATATCCTGCCTCATAATATCCACAACTTTTAACAGTGTCGTATCCATTTCGTAATCAAGCAAGGCATGTTTAATCTTAAAGTCCCTGAGACTGATATACAGTAACGAAAAAGGCAGACCGTTGCGTTTCGAGTTATCCACTTTTTCCCGTAGTCGGGGCAACATACTTTCTCCGGCCAATAACTGAGTTAAAGGATCGATTACTTCGTTTTCTTTGGCCAGGGCTTCCTGTGCTTCCAGTCTCAATACATTGATAATCCCTAACGAACAAGCCAGTAATACACCCAGAATCCAACTGAAATACCACATGGCAACCTCCTAATACAGTTTGTGATCGTTGTCACGAATAAAATCAACAGTAATTTTGCCGCGCAGTACCCGGAATACCCAGCTGGTATAGACAACAATCAGTGGCAGAAAGATAACGGTCACCCAGAACATTAAATGCAGTGTCGAGTGACTGGAACTGGAATCCCAGACTGTCAAGGCACTGTTTAAAGAAATACTGGAGGGGATGATGAATGGAAACATTGATACTCCCGCCGTTAAAATAATGGCCGCCACAGTCAATGAACTAGAGACAAAAGCAAACCCCGGACGATCAAATTTCGATAAAGTGATCATCATCAGTCCAGATGCGAAGGCCAATGCTGGAATAGCCCATAAAGCTGGTATATGGCCGTAATTATCCAGCCATAACCCTTCACCACGTTTAACAAATTTAGCCAAAGGATTGGAAGGGCCGTTTGGGAAAATTTCCGAAGTAATGTGATAGCCTTGCAAATGCGTAATCCACAGCCCGCCCAAGGCAAACAGAATCAACAGCAGCAAAGCAGCTATCCATACGACAGACTGACTGCGCTGATAAATTTCACCTTCGGTTCTTAGCTGCAGATAAACCGCCCCATGCATCAAAAACATAGTCAGACTGATGCCTCCAGCCAACAGCGCAAAGGGATTTAATAGACCCCAGAAGTCGCCCAGATAAAAAATACGCATATCACTGTCCAGATGAAACGGTACGCCTTCCAGTAAATTACCAAAACCAACCCCCATTACCAACGCCGGTACCAAACCGCCGACAAATAGCGCCTTATCCCAGTTTTGACGCCATTTCAGACTGGGTAATTTGCTGCGATAATCAAATCCCAAGGGGCGTAAAAATAAAGCAAACAACGTCAACAACAAGGCAAAATACATTCCGGAAAAAGATACGGCATATGCCATTGGCCAGGCAGCAAACAAAGCTCCACCGGCAGTGACAAACCAGACTTGATTACCTTCCCAGGTCGGTCCTACAGAATTGACAATCACCCGCCTCTCATCATCGTTTTTTCCCAGGAACGGCAATAGCATTGCCACCCCCAGATCAAAACCGTCCATTATCGCAAAACCAATCAGTAGCGCCCCTAAAAAGGCCCACCAGATAATTCTTAGGGTTTCGTAATCAAAAATCATTTGTCGCTCCCTTCTGCAATTTCAAAATGATAGCGACCGGTATGCAGGCTACTTGGACCCAGTTTGATGAATTTGAGCATCAGAAACATTTCAATCACCAGAAAAATGCTATAAGCAATGATGTAGCCGGATAAACTGATAATCAAATCCCATTCCGTTAACGAGGATGCACTCAGAAAAGTCGGCAGAACTTCTGCAATGGCCCAGGGTTGGCGACCAAATTCCGCAACAAACCAGCCGGTTTCCACGGCAATCCACGGCAACGGCATCATCCACAAACTGGCTTTTAATAGCCATTCCTGCCGACATTTGCGGATTGAGCTGCCAATAAATGCCAATGTAAATATCACCAGCATAATGAAGCCACAGGCCACCATCACCCGGAACGTCCAGAACAAAGGAGCAACTTCAGGAATGCTGTACTGTACGGCCATTTCTATCTGCTCATCAGTGGCATCAACAACATCCTCTGTCCAGCGTTTCAGCAACAATCCGTAACCAAGGTCGGCTTTATATTTCTCGAAATCTGCCAGTAACTGCGGATCACGCTTTTCATCCCTTAATTCCTGCAAGAAAGCATAGGCCTTCATGCCGTTGCGAATGTGAACGCGGTTTTTTTCCAAAATATCGCTGAGTCCAATGATGGGGGTATCTATCGACCGGGTGCCAATTAAACCGAGAATCCAGGGTATCTTCAGTGCATATTCTGTTTCCATTGTTTCCCGGTTGGGCAGGCCGACGACAGTAAAAGCTGCCGGTGCATCTTCGGTATGCCATTCGGCTTCAATTGCTGCCAGCTTGGCTTTTTGAACTTCACCATCGGTATAACCGCTCTCATCACCCAATACAATGACTGACAACACCGCCGCCAGACCGAAACCCGCGGCAATGGTATAAGAACGTTGTGAAAAGGCAGCATCCCGACCCTTAAGCATGTAATAGGCGCTGATACCAAGAACAAATGAAGAAGCCGTGGTATACCCGGCTGCTACCGTATGAACAAATTTAACCTGTGCCGCCGGATTAAAAATTAATTGCCCGAAACTGCTGACCTCCATCCGCATAGTTTCATAATTAAACTCAGCTCCTACCGGATTTTGCATCCAGCCATTGGCAATCAAAATCCATAACGCCGATAAATTGGTACCCAAAGCGACCAACCAGGTAACCAGAAGATGCTGGCCTTTGGTTAAACGATCCCAACCGAAGAAAAACAGACCCACAAAGGTTGATTCCATAAAAAAAGCCATCAACCCTTCAATAGCCAGAGGTGCGCCAAAAATATCCCCGACATAATGCGAAAAGTAGGACCAGTTCATACCAAACTGAAATTCCATTGTTAACCCGGTCGCCACCCCCAAAGCAAAATTTATCCCGAATAATTTGCCCCAGAACTGAGTCATATCTTTATAAACTTGCCGACCTGTCATCACATAAGTCGATTCCATAATGGCCAAAATAAATGACAGGCCTAATGTCAATGGTACAAATAAAAAGTGGTATAAGGCAGTAACGGCAAACTGCCATCGCGATAACTCAACGACCCCTTCTGAAATCATAATCAACCCCGTGAATTCTTATGGAACATGTATACTTCTCACAATTGTAGCTGCAGGTTTTATAGCAAGTTGATTTGTATAAGCAAAGCTTCCGTCTTAGCTCCTTACAGGCAAAAATCAACCTATAGAAAGCTGCAACTATGGCCACGTAGTAAAAGATACGTATGGCCTTTTAGACAATGAGCCTTTGTCTAAAAAATAACTGACAGAAACATTAGCAATTAATTATAAACCTAATCCGCTCATTGCAATAGTTTTTACCCCCCCAAAAAAGAGCAACCCGATAGGTAAAAGTTTATTGCCAAATTCAGTTACTCACAATATCTGTGGATAACTTTGTGTATTAAATGTTAGAGCACAGTCTAAGGTCACGATTTTATTACACTTTAGTTAAATTGTATAAAATACAATCATTATAATAAGACACAACACTTTCAGCATGTTGCAAAATACATGGAAAATTTTGATGTCTTATTCCAAGTATTTTCCAGCACCCATTTGCTTAAAGACAAGGATGTGCAAAAGACTGCACCATGACGTGAAGACCTGCTCAACTGTAGAACTCCTCCCATTAGATTTGTAAATTAACAAACTCGCTTGCCGGGAAATAAACAGCGAAAACAACTGCCTTTACCTAATTTGCTGGAAACATCCAGTTTGGCATCGTGCCTGACCAGCACATGCTTTACAATAGCCAGCCCCAAACCAGTGCCGTTGATTTTATGGTTGCGTTTCACCTCTACACGAAAAAAACGTTCGGTAATGCGGGGAATATCTGCACTGGCTATACCCTCGCCAAGATCCTTAACTTCCAGACACGCTCCGCCATTATCTGTTGTTTTCCAGCGCACTTTGACCAATGAATTTTCAGGAGAGTATTTCAAGGCATTCACCACCAGATTAGTGAATGCGCTACGTAATTCATGAGGATCACCCTGTATGCTTTTATCCGTATCAAAAATTAATTCTATTCTCCCTCTGGAATCTTCCAAAATATCGCCTTCCTGACAAATCTGAGTAAGCAGCGCAGGAATGTCTACACATTCTACATGTTTTTCTTTCGTTTCCAGACGAGTCAGCAGCAATAAATCATCGACCAGAATCTGCATGCGTTCAGTTTGTGCAGTCATTTGCTGAAATGAACGGGAATACATTGAAGGGCCATTATCCAGTCCTTGCAAAGTTTCAAGATAACCCTTTAAAACAGTCAACGGCGTACGCAACTCATGCGAAACATTGGCCACAAAATCTTTACGCATTCGTTCCATTTTTTTCAGCTGAGTAATATCCTGTGCAATTAACAAACGCAAACCGGCGCCATATGGCACAACAGTAATCTGCAGAACAACATTTTCGTTGACCGGGGATGCGATGCTGATTTTTTTCTCATACTCATTAGAATTGAGATATTGAATGAATTGCGGCGATCTGATCAAATTAGGAATCCGCTGACCTTTATCGGATTTTTTTAAACCCAGCACATTGCGTGCCGCCTTATTGACCCATTCAATGACGCCATGCTCACCCAAAACAACTGCAGCATCAGGTAGTGCATTAGTGGACTTACGAAACTGATCAATCATTTTACTCAGCTTCTTCTTACGGCGTTTTTCATTCTTTCTAATTTTATATAGGTGATAATAAATATCTTCCCAGATACCTTTCGCTTTCAGGTTATCACCTAATGCCCCCCGACTCAGCCAGCGTTCCAGTTGATTAATCTGTATTGTTTGTCGGATTAACAGATAAAGCGTAAGCAGCAATAACAAGCCGACAAAATGTCCTGCAAATGAACTCAGCACCATTGTCATTACCAATAACACAATGACAATATTGCGTTCCCTTCCCCAACGTCCCATGTTATTTATCCAACAATAGAAAATCGATAACCAAAACCACGAACCGTCTGTATAAAATCTTCACAACCGTGTTGCGCCAGTATTTTTCGCAAGCGACGTATATGCACATCAACCGTCCGCTCTTCGATGTAAACGCTACGCCCCCACACCTGATCCAGCAATTGGGTACGACTGTAAACTTTATCGGGATTCATCATAAAAAAATGCATCAACTTGAATTCTGTAGGGCTGACATCCAGCGTTTTGCCGGCAATCGTCAATCGATGCTGCTCGATATCGAGAATAAAATTCCCCATTGTAATCTGTTTTGAACCAGCTAATTTAGCGCTTCTACGCATTACGGCTTTGATACGCGCAATCAGTTCTTTGGGGGAAAAGGGTTTAGTCATATAGTCATCAGCGCCTATTTCAAGCCCCCTAACCTTATCCTCCTCCTCACCCCTGGCAGTTAATAATATGATTGGCAAATCACTATAACCTTCATCTTTTTTCAATCGCCTTGCCAATTCAACGCCACTGATTCCAGGTAACATCCAGTCCAGCAAAATCAAGTCAGGAAGTTTTTCGGCCAATTTCCGCAAGGCTTCTTCAGCGTTCGCTGCTTCCATTACCTCAAAATCCGATTGCTCAAGAACCATCACCAGCATTTCCCTGATCGCATCATCATCTTCAACAACCAGAACATTTAATTTCGGCATAACAACCTTTTAATTACTAATTAAACCTGAAAAATCTATCAGTGCAATGTTACCTTTTTATGACAAAAAACGGATGAAAAAGTGGAGAAACTGCATTCAGAAAGATCTATCCGGAACTCAGAGCAAGCTGTATTCAGATAAACAAACGATTAACACCCTGTGTAAACA
>CAYYSO010000093.1:0-9651 GCA_964474415.1 uncultured Methylomarinum sp.
CGGATGGCTCTACGACAGCTAATGCCGCACTGACGGCTACCGCAGCATCAAAAGCATTACCGCCTTTTTCAATAATCTCAAAACCTGCCTGCGTCGCCAGTGGATGGGCGCTGGCAATGGCAGTCTTGCCGCCGGCTGCCCAGCCAGATGTGATGTTGAGCAAACTTAAAATCAACAACCCCATTAACCATTGATAGTTTTTCCCATTCATATCCTGAGCCAATTCTATGTCTGATAAATGCTATGATTAAACCACAACCATTCACTAAAGAAAAAAATGACCAGCAAATCTTATACTTTAGGATTCATCGGTATCGGTCTGATGGGAAAACCGATGGTCTTACGTTTATTGGAAGCCGGATTCAACGTTAATGTCTGGAACCGCACAGCGACAAAGCTCAACACCGTCACAGCTGCGGGTGCTACCGCACACGATTCAATTGCAACATTGGTCGCGATATCGAATGTGATTTTATTATGCCTGGCTGATACCCATGCTGTTCAAACCATAGTCGAAAACGATATTTTGCCACAGGGTTCAGCCGGCAAACTGCTGATTGACCTGTCCAGTATTCACCCTGAAACCACCCGGCAACTGGCCGCCAAACTGCAAAAAAGTTGTGGTATGCGCTGGGTGGATGCGCCGATTTCCGGCGGTACAGCAGGCGCTGAACAAGGCACACTGGCCATCATGGCCGGCGGTAGCGATGCCGATATTGCCATTGCCCGAAAAGTATTAAAACCGCTATATCTGCAACTCACCCACATGGGCGACATTGGCAGTGGTCAGATTACAAAAATCTGCAATCAGATGATTGTCAGTTGCAATGTACTGGTAATCGCGGAAATGATGGCGCTGGCCAGACAAGCGGGAGTCAATGCAGAAAAAATCCCGCAAGCATTAGCAGGTGGTTTTGCCGACTCCAAACCGCTGCAAATTGTTGGACCGGAAATGGCAACCGACACCTTTGAGCCAGTCAAATGGAAGGTACAAACCTTGTTAAAAGACCTCAACATGGCCGTCGATGTCGCCACCCGACAAGGCAATGCCATTCCCCTGTCCGGCCTGGCCACACAACTGATGCAACTACATGGCAATCATGGGTTTCTGGAACAGGACCCATCCACATTAATCAAGTTGTTCACCAAAAGCGATGTTACATTTTAGCGCTAATTTGAGCATGTTGTTTACCGAGGTCGATTTAATTAAGCGCTTTAAAGCTGCCCGGGAAAACGGTTTTTCCGCCGTGGAGATTCAATTTCCCTACATATTGAGTCCCAAGCAAATTCAGCAACAATTGCAGAAATATGACCTGAAACTGGTTTTATTTAATGTCACTGCCGACACTTTGTTACAAGGCGGCGAAGGATTGGCGGCGGTACCGGAAAAACAACATCAATTTCGACAGGCTGTGGAACAAACCTTGCGTTATGCCGAAATTTTAAAACCGGACGTTATTAATATTTTGCCCGGTTGCTGTCGAGATAAAAAACGCACACAGGAATATCTGCAAACCTTTAAAAACAACCTGCTGTATGCCTGTAATGCATTCAGTGCACTTGGCATCAATACCGTATTTGAGGCAATCAATATCCATGACATGCCCGACTTTATTATTCATAACGGCCAACAAATGCTGGAGATCTTAGACGAACTTCATCATCCCCACTTGCTAATGCAATACGATATTTATCACATGCACAAAATGCAGGAGGATTGTGCCGGATTTTTAAGCCAACACCCTAATAAAATCGGCCATATTCAATTTGCCGATTGCCCCGGTCGCGGTCAACCCGGTAGCGGACAAATTGATTTTTCAATGCTGTTTAAAATTATTGCGGATTCGCCTTATAATGGCTGGACTGGCGCTGAATATAAGTCATCGGGCTTAACAAGCGAAAGTCTTGAATGGCTTAATAGCCATGCACAGTCCACGCTAACCCAATAAAAGCATTTGACCTGATTTTATGACCACTATCGAATACACCTTACACCATGCCAGTCTTTTAGTCTCCGACACTCAAAAATCGCTACAGTTTTATGAGGGAGTTTTAGGTCTGCAACAAACTGAACGCCCTCAACTGGCCTTTCCCGGCGCCTGGCTGAAAGTCGGTGGTTCCCAGCAAATTCATTTACTGGAGCTGGATAACCCTGACCCCACAAGTGGCCGTCCGAAACATGGCGGCCGTGATCGTCATGTTGCCATGACCGTGCTGGATCTGATCCCTGTTAAGGCTGCTCTGGATAAAGCCGGTGTTGAATATACACTGAGCATTTCCGGACGACAAGCGCTGTTTTGCCGCGACCCGGACGGCAATGCCATTGAAATTATCGCTGAAGCTGAATTGGCGAAGATGTCGGGTAATTAAGATTTTTATTGTAATCCATAATTTTGCATGACCATTTTCAGAACCTGCTGAATGCTACTCATGAAATTCTTGTTGATTGATGATAACCCGACTGAACGCTCTTCAACAAAGAAAACCCTTGCAAGTCAGTTTTCTACTGCTCAAATAGTCGAGGTCACAGAACAAATACAGTTCAAACAGCTTTTAGCGCAAGCAGATTTTGATCTAGTCATTAGCGAATACCGCCTGAGCTGGACAAATGGTTTAAAACTGTTCAGACAAATCCGTGACCGTTATGGCTGTATTCCGTTCATCATGTTGACTGGTTTCGGTAATGAAGAAGTTGCCGTTGCCGCCATAAAGGCGGGAATGGATGACTATTTGAGTAAAACTAATCGCCTGCGCTTGAATAATGCAGTGAAGAGATGTTTAAGCAAAGCCCCCGGTGGAAAAGTTTGCCATACGGAAAACAACCATGCCTTGCTTTGTGAAAAATGGGATCTGGCCATTTCCCGGTTAACGTCTGATTTTGCCTATTCCATGAGCATCCCTGCTTCCGGCAGCCCCGTTTTTGAGTGGTTTACCGAGCCCTTAAAAAAATTCACTCATAATGATCAACCGTTATACCAATACGACCTTCCCATACACCCCGAGGACAGAGATATTGTCCAGCATCATTTAGACAAGCTGCTGGCAGGAATTGAAGATACTGCTGAATACCGGGTCATCAGCAATACCGGCGCTATTCATTTTTTCAGTGATCACGCCTTACCGATACGTGACTGGAATCTGGGTAAAGTGGTGCGAATATATGGCGCTATTCAGGATATTACTCATCAACGCCTGGCTGAAGACAAACTGCATTTGATGCGGCACGCCATAGACTCCAGCAATAACGGTATTATCATCACCGGCCGGAAGGATCAGGATTATGCCATTATCTATGCCAATCAATCTTTTGTTGATATGACCGGCTATACAATAAATGAACTTCTGGGGCGTAACCCGCGTTTTCTGCAAAGAGATGATAACCAGCAACCAGGCATCGCGATTTTGCGAGCGGCATTAACCGATAATCGCGACGCTCACGCAGTCATCCGTAATTATCGCAAGGACGGCAGTTTATTCTGGAACGAAGTCTATATTTCACCAGTCTGTAATAGACAGCATAACATCAGCCATTACATCGGCGTTCAAAATGATGTCACCCGCCGTGTTGAAATGGATAAATTAATATGGAACAAAGAAGCCAAAATGCGGGCCATCTTCAACAACGTTATGGATGCCATTATTATTGCTGATAATGCCGCTAATATTGAATCGCTCAACCCCTCTGCCGAAGCGATGTTCGGCTACTCAGGAAAAGAATTACATGGACAGTCTGTCGAGCAATTAATTTCAACCGATGAATCTCAAGATGTTAAACTCAAAATGGATCAACGGACAAAACACCCAACCGAAGCATGGGGTATAACAAAAACAGGAACAGTATTCCCAGTCAAAATAGGTATCAGCAAAATAAACCTCGAACATCATGCCTTACTTATTTTCACCATTCAAAATATCAGTGATTCCAAACAGGCGGAAAATGCGCTGAGAAAGCTCTCCAGCCACCTGGAACTGGCACGGGAGGAAGAAAGAACCTGGATTGCCCGGGAAATACATGACGAACTGGGCAGCAAACTGACTGCTCTGAAAATGGGCTTGAGCTGGCTGACTGAAAAGCTGGCTGACCAACCGTCCTCTTATCAGCACAAAACCACAACCATGCACAGACATATTGATGATGCCATTCATACCGTAAAAAAAATAGCCACTGACCTCAGGCCCAGTATACTGGATCACTTGGGTCTGTCGGCCGCAATAGAATGGCAGGTTGAAAACTTCAAAGAGCAATCCGGGCTGGAATGTCACTTGAATTTACCGGATCAGAACATTAAAATTGACGGACAACGCGCCACAGCCGTTTTCAGAATCATCCAGGAATCATTAACCAATATCAGCCGTCATGCCCATGCTTCCCGGGTCAATATTGATATTCGTTTTATTGATAATAAACTGTCATTGACAATCGAAGACAACGGCAATGGCATGACGCCATTGCAAATGAATAATCCCCAAAAGTTCGGTATTCAAGGGATGCATGAACGAGCCCGGCATTTTGGCGGCATACTTTCAATCAATAGCGTACCCGGAGCAGGATGTACCGTAAGACTCATCCTGCCCCAATATTCCATTACCCACTAAAACCCCATGATAAAAGTATTCATTGCCGATGATCATGCCATTGTCAGAGAAGGCCTGAAACAAATTCTTAGCGACATCCCCGATATTAAAGTTTTCCAGGAAGCGACAAACGGTGATGAAGTGCTCAAAATGATTCGCAGTGATGGTCTGGATATTTTACTGCTGGATATCGCCATGCCCGGAAAAAATGTACTGGAACTGATCAAACTGGCCAAGCAACAGCGCCCAAATCTACCCATCCTGATTTTAAGCATGTATCCGGAAGATCAATACGCCATCAGAATGTTACGAGCCGGCGCAGATGGCTACCTGTGTAAAGAGAGTGCGCCAGATCAATTGATTGACGCAATCCGCAAGTTATCTCAGGGCGGCAAATACATCAGCGCCGCTCTCTCGGAAAAACTGGTTGAAGAAATACAACCTAAACAAACCATAGTCCATCATAACTTATTGACTGACCGGGAGTTTCAAGTATTGTGTGCCATTGCCGCCGGCCAGGGCATAACTGAGATTGCAAAAAAAATGTCATTAAGCCCTAAAACAATTAGCACTTACCGGACCCGCTTATTAAAAAAAATGCACATGCAAAATAATGCTGAAATTATCCGTTATGCGGTAGAAAATCAATTACTGCACACTCGGCCGGTAGGCAGGTAGGGTACGTATTGCCTACCCCGACAGACACCCTGGTGCGCGATGCGCACCCTACACAAGAAACTCCTGCTTAACTTAATGGCAGTGATGTAGGCACATACCCACACCATTATTATCCAAATCTTACAAAACATAGCGTTTTACACTGCTTTAAAAAACCATAAACTCCATCATACTTTAAATGGTTATTATGTTGGAGTTTTAGATGTCCCCAAGCCTTAACCTTGCTATTTCTCAAGAAAAAATTACTGTACTGTCGGATGTTCAAAATATTTTATTGACAACAACTACTGATGAAACCGGCAAACTACAAAAAATTTGCGATAAATTATTGCAAGCGCTTTCCCTTGACCTGGTTTGGGGTAGCCTGTTGGAAGCCGATAATAAACTCACAGTAAACAGCGCCGCCGGCAAAGACAATGAACACATCAAAGGACTATTGTTAAACAGCGATGAAATTGCAGCCAAAAGCCCGATAGCAGAATGTATTAACAGCATGACGCCAATCCATTTAGCGAATGGTTTCAAAGATATTTGCCAACAATTTTTTAGCGGTTTGCCATGCAATATCCAGTCACTGCCCACTCAATTGTATCCGTTAACCCTGAATAACCGTTGTATTGGTATTATCGGTGTCGGAATGCATCAGCCACAGCAGTCTTGTACTCACACTTTATTGCAAATGGTTGTTCAACATATTGCTTTTGCTCTGGGACTGTTGCGCTCGTGCATGACTCAGAGCCCACCTCAACAAGACTTAACGCTGGCTTCCGCCGTTTTTGATTTTGCTTTGGAGGGAATTGTCATTACTGATACCAACGGCAATATTCTGGCTGCCAATGCTTCTGCAAGCCGTATTACCGGTTATCCAACTGATGAATTATTAGGCCAGAATCCGCGAATGTTAAAATCAGGCTGTCAGGATGATCAGTTTTACCAGTCCCTGTGGCAATCAATACATAAAAACAATCAATGGCAAGGGGAAATATGGAATAAACGCAAAAACGGCCAGGTCTATCCTGAATGGCTGAGCATTTCTCCGATAAAAAATGATCAAGGTGAGGTACAAAACTACATTGGCATTTTTGTCGATATCAGCAAGCAAAAAGAAGCTGAAAAACGCCTGATTTATCAGGCCAATCACGATAAATTAACCGGCCTGCCCAACCGCGACCTGTTTCTTGATCGACTCAATATGGCTATTCTGCAGGCTAAACGTCATCAACAGAAGATAGCGGTTTTATTTATTGATCTTGATCACTTTAAATATATCAATGATACCTTCGGTCATGCACAAGGTGATCAGGTATTGCAAAAAGTCGCATCCAGATTAAAATCCAGCCTCAGAGAAACCGATACGCTTGCCCGAATGGGTGGTGATGAATTTACGGTCATCCTGCAAGACTTCGACAATCATCATGTTGTGGAATTGACTGCCAATAGAATTATTTCCGCCCTCGATCAACCCATCTTTTTTGGTCAACAGGAAGTATATATTTCCTCCAGTATAGGCATCAGTTTTTTTCCGGAAGACGGCCTGAGCGCTGATGTTTTAATGAAACGCGCCGATACTGCAATGTACAGCGCCAAAAACAATGGCCGTAAACAGTTACATTTTTTTCAGTCCGGAATGGAAGGTTATTCCGGTCAACGCCTCGAAATGGAACGCCTTTTACGCCGGGCGCTGGAACAGAATGAATTTCAACTCCATTATCAACCGCAATTTGACCTGGTCAGCGGCCAAATAATCGGCGCCGAAGCTTTATTGCGCTGGCAACGTCCGAACGCAGGTTTGGTTCCGCCCGACCAGTTTATACCGCTAGCCGAAGAAAACGGCATGATTCTGCCTATCGGCGAATGGGTGCTCAAAGAAGTTTGTGAACAGGCTCGCAGCTGGCAACAGGCCGGCTGGTGCTCATTTCGTATTGCCGCCAACCTGTCTGCCCGCCAGTTTTCCCAGGCCGGGTTAAGTTCGACAATCAGTAAGATCCTGACCAATTCGAGTCTGGACCCCAGGTATCTGGAGCTGGAATTGACAGAAACAGCTGCCATGCAACATGTTGAAGCAACATTACAAACATTAAAGACATTGAAACAAACTGGTATTAACATCTCTATTGATGATTTTGGTACCGGCTACTCATCCTTAAGCTATCTGAAACAATTCCCTATCGACAGACTTAAAATCGACCGTTCATTTATTGCTGATATTGCCCACGACCCCAATGATGCAGCCATTGTTGTAGCCACTATTTCCCTGGCCAACTGCATGGGATTGAAAGTGATTGCCGAAGGCGTTGAAACTGAAGAACAATTAAGTTTTCTAAAAATGCATGGGTGCCATGAAGTACAAGGCTTTCTGCTGGGTCACCCGGTCCCTGCCGATCAATTTAACAAATATCTACCAAACTGATTTTCCAATCTAAACCGCACATGTGATGCTCATATTTCAGCTGTCCAGATTTCTGCCAACCCTCAACGGCTACACGAAGCCGGTTGTACTGGATGGAATTAGAAAAAATTGAATTTAATATTTGATCCTCTGTAGGGCGAAAAAGCGTAGCGTATTCCGCCAAAAAAGCAATCCGAGTCTTCGCCGCCGGATTACGCTAATCTGCGATACGTCTTACGGATTTGTTCCTTGTCTACAGCTATATTCAATAACAACAGTAATTATTGAAAATTTATTGCACCTTTACAGCTAAATCTTTTCTCAGAAGGTACGTATATTGTTAATTAGAGAGAATGCACTTAATGATACAAACTCAAAAAATTCATTTTATTCAGCATGACAGAGCAATAAACTTTATCATGACATTTCTGAAACATTTGTAGCGATGCTGACTGAGAGTTATTTTTTTATTGACCTGTTTGCGCTGCTTTCCGCAGCGGTTATCGCTGTTCCGTTATTTCACTACTTCAAGCTTGGCTCAGTACTTGGTTATCTGGCAGCCGGTATTCTGCTCGGACCGTGGGGACTGGCGGTCATAGATAATATTGAAGAAATCCGGCACCTTGCGGAATTTGGTGTGGTATTTTTATTATTCCTGATCGGGATTGAAATGAAACCCGCCCGCTTATGGATAATGCGACGCTGGGTATTTGGTCTGGGATTGGTGCAGCTACTTCTAACTGGCGGCTTATTAACGATAGTCGCGATATTGCTGCAATTACCCCTACGTCCGGCCATTATTATCGGACTCGGCCTAACTTTGTCATCTACAGCTTTCGGACTACAAATTCTTGCAGAAAAAGGTGAATTAACCAGCGCTACCGGCCGCATTGCGTTCTCAGTGTTATTATTACAGGACTTAGCCGTTGTTCCACTATTGGCTATGGTATCGTTTCTTGCTGAAGGCACAGGTCTTGGCGACAGTATTGGCCAAGCGATTTTACAAGCCTGCCTTGCGATTGCCCTGGTAGTCATGACTGGACGGCATCTACTCACCCCCTGTCTGGATAAAATCGCCGCCAGCCGAAACTCTGAAGTTTTTATCGCTGCAGCAGTGTTATTGGTATTAGGTGTCGCCAAATTGATGGAGGCTGTAGGCCTATCAATGGCATTAGGGGCTTTTTTAGCTGGTCTGATGCTGGCAGAATCACATTACCGACATCAAATTGAAGCAGACATTCAGCCATTTCGTGGTATTTTACTGGGACTCTTTTTCATGTCAGTCGGCATGAGCATTGATTTGGATGTGTTATATAAAAATATCGGCTTAGTCTTCAGCCTGGTTTTGTTATTGCTACTGATTAAAATCAGCCTATTATGGATACTGTGTCGTCTCAGCAAGCTTAACCACAGCACCAGCCTGAAAGTTGCCATTTTATTATCCCAGTCCGGCGAATTTGGCTTTGTATTGTTCGGTTTTGCCTTGATCTCGGGTGTAATAACCGAACCCTGGTCGCAATTTTTATCCTTGATAATCACTCTGAGTATGATCACCACTCCTTTTCTGGTTAAACTGGGAGATAAACTGAGCCATCATTTAGACGCCCATAAACAATACGACCAGACGCTGAATTTCATTGCCAATCAAAAACAGAATCATATCATTCTGGCCGGCTTTGGCAGAGTGGGCAAACGGGTTGCCTCCTTAATGCAAAATGCCCAATTGCCTTTTGTCGCATTGGATTGCAATCAGCAGCAAGTCACAGATGGGCGACTGAATGGTTTTCCGGTTTTTTACGGTGATGCCAGCAAACTGAATGTCCTCAAAGCAGCAGGTGCAGACCGCGCCAGTATGCTGATCGTCACCCTGGATAATGCAGAACACGCTGAGCGACTGGTTGCCATAATACGGCAAAATTACCCTTATCTCCCTATTCATGCCCGGGCACACAACTACAGCCATTGTGAAATTTTATTGCGCAATGGGGCAAATACTACCGTTTCTGAAA
>CAYYSO010000094.1:0-9616 GCA_964474415.1 uncultured Methylomarinum sp.
AATTTTTCAGCTGTTCTGAGATAATGACGCAAAAATACATAGAAAAAATATTAAGGGCTAAAGTCTATGATGTGGCAGTGGAAACACCACTGGATTTCGCTCCTTTATTGTCAGACCGATTCGGAAATCAAGTGTTTTTAAAACGGGAGGATTTACAACCGGTTTTTTCGTTCAAGTTACGAGGCGCCTATAATAAAATGGTCATGCTGAATGGACAGGAACGCGCAAACGGTGTGATTGCCGCTTCGGCGGGCAACCATGCTCAGGGGGTTGCTTTGGCGGCTAAAAAACTGGGGATCAAGGCGCTGATCGTCATGCCCAGAACAACGCCTGAAATTAAAGTCAAATCAGTCAGGGCACGCGGCGCTAAAACGATTTTGCATGGTGATTCTTATGATGAAGCCTGCGGTTATGCAAAGGAAATTGAAAAAGCAAAAGGGTTGACCTTTGTGCATCCCTATGATGACCCCGATGTCATTGCCGGACAGGGGACTATCGGTATGGAAATTTTGCATCAGCATAATGGTGATATTGACGCCATCTTTGTTCCGGTTGGCGGTGGCGGACTCATTGCAGGGATTGCAGCCTATGTAAAATTCGTCAGACCGGAAACTAAAATCATTGGCGTAGAACCGGACGATGCCGATTGTCTTCATCGCGCTCTGCTTGCCAAACGCAGAGTGATGATTAAACAAGTGGGCCTGTTTGCCGATGGCGTAGCCGTTAAACAGGTTGGAAAAGAACCGTTCCGACTGGCTCATCGCTTTGTCGATGAGGTAATTGTTGTTAATACCGATGAAATTTGTGCGGCCATCAAGGATATTTTTGACGATACCCGCTCGGTCGCCGAACCTGCCGGCGCGTTGGCAGTTGCCGGTTTAAAGAAATATGTCGAACAGCGGGATGTGACGGGGCAAACCCTGGTGGCGATTGAAAGTGGCGCTAATATTAACTTTGATCGTCTGCGTTATGTTGCTGAACGTACTCAGGTGGGTGAACACCGCGAAATATTACTGGCAGTTGCCATTCCTGAAGTTCCCGGCAGTTTTCTGAAATTTTGTAAAATACTGGGGAAACGCAGCATTACCGAATTTAATTATCGTTATTTTGACAGCAGTATAGCGCAGGTCTTTGTCGGACTTAGTAGCAGTGGCGCTGAAACAGATAGAGCCGATTTGATTCAGCAGCTTGGCAGTGAGGGATTTAAAGTAACCGATATGACGGCAAATGAACTCGCTAAAGATCATATTCGCTATATGGTTGGTGGACATGCACCGTGCGAGCTTAGTGAAATTATCTACAGTCTGCAATTCCCGGAAAGGCCTGGCGCTTTGTTAAAGTTTTTAACGGCTGTAGGTATTCGGTGGAATATCAGTATGTTTCATTACCGTAATCATGGCGCTGCCTTCGGTAAAGTATTGATGGGGCTGCAAATACCGAAAGCGCAGCGTAAATTAATCAAGCAGACTTTGGATGCACAAGGCTTTACCTATCAGGAGGAAACGGTTAATCCTGCCTATAAGTTGTTTATTGGTGGGCAGGAAGGCTGCAAATAGCAGTTAAGAAATATTCATAGCAAATGTTGATGCAATAATATGGCTATGCTTTTAGGGAAATATGCGGACAGAATTATCAAGGCTGAAAAGTTAAAAAATCCGGGTTTTTGTCAAATTAAAAACAGGTCAATGTTTAGCCGACAAATGATTTTAAAGCGTCGTTTATTTTGCTTTTTGCATTATGCAATATATGCAGCGTGTTTTCAGGAGAAAGTGCGATGTTCTTTAATTTGCTGGCTGCCGGGATTGAGGTAATGGCTGGAAGTCCTGCCATTTTTTTACGACTGATTTTATTGTGCAAACGGGATAGCACGACGATGTCTGTCAGCGATAAATCGCCTTCGTGATTTTGATACCAGTCATCAGAAGTCAGAGCTACTGTGATAAATTCATCGGCAAAATTCCAGTTTTTCAGGATACTCGCTCCAACAACACCTTTAACTACAGGGATCGCCTGTTTTATTTCATCTGGATTGTGAAACTCAGCGGGCAAATTAGCAACAAAATTAAAAAATGGGATGACGCCGATATCACAAACCAGTCCGGCCAGTAATGCTTCCTCAGGGGGTTGTTGTTTGCATTCCAGTGCAAGGACATAACTTAAACAGGATAATTTCAGACTTTCTTTCCACAAGCGATCCAGATATTTTTTGATATCTGTTGCGGTACTTTTGAAAATTTGGTTGATACTAAAGCTGATAACCAGGTTGCGGGTCGCATTTAAGCCAATTCGATTGACGGCATCTAAACAGCTTTTTGCCGGATGTAATGTTAAATAAAGTGGACAATTGGCAACTTCAATCAGTTTTGCCGAAATAACCGGATCCATCTGAATAATTTTTACGGCATCGGCAATACTGATATCTTTTTGCATGGCTTGCCTCAATCTGATAGCTACATCCGGTAAAGACGGAATTTCCAGTTTCTCTTCCATAAAATACTGGGAAAACAATTGTAACAGGCGGTTGCCGCTTAATTCTTGAGGAATATTGAGTTCTTGCTGATGTACTTGTGTGTTAATCGACATGATTTTTTGTGAAACACGCAAAATACTGATGTCGGTTTTTGCAACGGCTGATGTAGTATGTTTACTGCCACTGCATAGCGGGAATTTTGCTTGTGCGCTCCCGGCTTCAATATCAAAACTTTTACCATTAGTATCTGAAATTGACACGGAACCCTGTAATAAATAAATGACCGAATCAGCGACTGTATTGATTGTGAAAAGCGTTGCTTGAGCAGGCAATACTTCAGATTGTTTTTCCAGCGTAAAAGCTTGAAGTTTTTCTGCGGTCAGATTTCTGATAGGAATAAGTTGCTTTAAGGTATCCAATGAAATTTTAGAGCTGACAAGACTGCAGGACGCACTGGAGCGGTTCATTCCTTTAAAAAGAGATTTTATTAACGCCATGTTTATTTTTTTCTGAAATGGAAAGACAAAACAACATGTTGCCGGAGCATTATATTTTGCCGGATTTGTTATCAAATCAAGTTGTATGTACTATTCTTTGATGACACTTATTTATTCTAATACATCCACTTAGGTTCAGTTGCTTTTTTTTCACCGGGAGTAAGAATCGAGTGACTCTGTATTGTGGCTGAATAAAATATTTATTCAAAATTATGTCAGTTTGAGGATCCTTGCAAAATGGGAAACGTGAAAATTGCCAGTATTCCGGAAAGGGACTCAGCTAATATGCCCTTCGATTTGGATGTACAGGCCCTGAGTGATTGGCTGTATCGTTTACCGAGGACGGAAATGGACAAATCATGTGAGCAAATATGTGGCGTTTTGCAAACATTGAATCAGGCCGGAATAGATAAGAAAACGCATAGGCTTTATTTGGAAGAAATCAGTAAGTATGTGCAATTGTTTGAAAATCAAATTGAGTCTGTTTATCTGGATTTACCCATTCCGTTGCCTGATTACCAGCAGCATTGTGTCGAATGGCTGGTTTGGTGTTTTTTAAGTCTTGCGAAAAACTTCCAGCAACTGGCTGAAGGATTGGAACATGACAAAATCAAAGCCACAATGCTCTATCAGGCATTATTTGCTTTAGCTCAGGCTTATTTGCATATATCGGCCATTTATAAGGAACCATGCGAGGGTTTCTGGTTAATCTGCTATCAGATATATTCTTCTGCAGAAACAGATGGGATACAGAATATTGAAATAAAGCAAGATAAGCAACAGGGCTTATCTATCAATTTCTTGTTTAAACGACTACTGGTTTTCAGTCTTTGTGACTATCAGCAATTTAGACCTAGAGAAATGAAACAGGTTTTTGTTTATCTGGGACAATTTGCAAATCAGTTGGAAATATGCAGGCAGGTCGATGGTAAATACTCAAAAGGATTATTTGCAATACCATTGTCTATGGATAGAGGGCCGTTAAATTTGATTAGCGAGAAGAAAATAAATCGCGAATCAGCAATTCGCTACTTCGCTCCTGCCAATTTGGCGAAAAATATATATTTTTCATTACAAGAAGACCGCCGTAAGAAGGGGGCAATCAAGGACATAAATAATGCAGTAATAATGAGAGTGGTCAAAACCCTGGGTTTAGCTCAAACACGAAAATTTAAGAGAATGGCAAAGCGAGGTCAGGTTGGTGTAATCGTTGGTTTTGCTAATATCAGAGATTTTTTGTGGAAGAATATTGATGATAAAGTGCAAGGTGGGTTGCAATCACTACCCCTGCCGGGAAAGCCCTATGATTATGATATCTCGCAGTTTGAACTGATTGATGATGACGAGGGGGTCATTCAAGCTTCAAAACTCAGCCGGAAACGCGAAAGCAATAAAATAATAGATAATATTTTTACTGTTAACAGTAGTAGCTTATCGTCAAATCTAAATTTATGGGATAGTGAAAAACCTTTAGCTGAAATAACTGATGTTGATATTAAGGATTTTGCGCTATTGAATAGTAGTGCGAATGGTTATGGAATAGGATTTAGTGATTTTCGGACTAAAGTAAAGGTAGGGGATTTATTTGCATTGGTTTCGAGTCAAGAATCACATCTTGAGCTTGCTTTAGTAAGGAGGCTATGTCAGCCCTCTGAGAAACAGTTTAATCTGGGGGTTGAATTGATTGGGGTTGCGAAAGAGGTTGTTTTGATGAAATCTGAGGATCGACAAGACAAACAAATCCGGGCTGTTTTTTTGCCGGCGATAAAGGCTTTAAAACAACCTGATATGGTGGTTTACAGTTCCAGTGATTTTAATATTGGTGAGGTTGTCACTATACACAAAGATAAAAAGGATGTTTCATGCCGGTTGTCCAAGCAAGTAAACTTAACAGCATCTATTAGTCAGGTAGAGTTATTTTATTTGTAATCAGACTCATATGCTTTTATAGACCACGGTTGTGATTTTCTATCTCTATATTTTATGTAAAGTTGCGCTCGGAATTTAATAAATCAATCACAGGTCTGGTAACAGGACGAACACTACGCCAAATATAAAATGCTTCAGCTGCTTGCTCAACCAGCATTCCTAAACCGTCCAGACTTTTTGCGGCATGTTGTTGACCCCATTGTACGAAAGTGGTTGCCTCATTAGCATAAGCCAAATCATAGCAACAGCCGTTTTTGCTTAACAGGTTTTCAGGCAAGGGCGGGAGATCATGAGTCAGGCTGGCCGAGGTCGCATTTAGGATTAAATCAAATTGTTGTCCGTTTAGCTCGTCAAAGCCACAGCCTAGTATAAGACCTGAAGATGCAAATTCTTTAGCCAGTTGCCGGGCTTTACTGATGGTTCGGTTGGCGACCACAATGCTCTCAGGTGACTGCCCCTGAATTGGTCCGATAATGCCGCGACTGGCACCGCCGGCGCCCAATATCAGAATACGGCTGGCAAACAGGGTAATTCCATGATTTCGGATAAGGTCTGTAACCAGTCCAACGCCATCAGTATTATCTCCCAGCAGGGTGCCATCACTTTGTAAAACGAGCGTGTTGACTGCTTTGCTGAAGTGGGCTCGTTCTGTCAGCTTGTCGGCTCTTCGCCATGCCAGTTCTTTTAAAGGCACGGTACAGTTTAAGCCTTTTCCACCTTGAACCAGGAAAGTGGTTATTGAATCGTTAAATGATTCACTCGGAACATCCTTGGCAATATAAGTTAGTTGCTGAGCAGTTTGTTGAGCAAATAACTGATGAATACGAGGTGATTGGCTATGTTTAATCGGATGCCCGAAGACCGCATATTGATCAATACTCATCTTTTTTGTTCCGCTTGTTTAACCATACTTCCCATAAAATAGTGCTTGCTACTATAGCAATGGCGATGAAGGCATTTAACCACATGAAATTTTTAGAATAGGCAATCACAATGGCTGATATTCCCAGAAACAATCCAACCAAACTGAAACGCCAGCCTATACGAATGCCGTCCAATATGGTCGCTAGCGATAAAATCAGTAAAATAACCAGACTGGCGCTGATTTCTGTTAACTGGCCGGACTTATGTAATAAAAAAGTACCACCGACAATCAATAAAGAAGCGGACCAGTGCATAAACTGTTCTTTTAATATGGCTGTAAAATCAAACATATCGTGTTTTTTTGATTGTAACCAGGCAATTAAAATAGCGAACAAGCCGAACACCACAACCATAATCAGCCAGTATGTATAACCGTCATTTGGGGAGAAGTCGGTTATGCCATTGCCGACTAATGACAAAACAAGTAATAAGATTAGAATGGCTTCTTCAATCTGGAATTTTCTTTTTTCATTAATTAACTGATTTTCTTGCATGATAGATAAACCTCAAAAGTTTTTATTTTTGTAAGTTCTCAATATACGTGAACAGATAGATGTTGATGAATAGTTTAGGAATCCGGATAAGTTACTTAATTTTAAGTATAAATCCATTAAATTTTTGAGAAACTATTTTTTTTCGTGTAACCATTGAGCGGCTGATTTTGCATAATAAGTCAAAATGGCATCAGACCCTGCCCGTTTAAAAGCCAGTAAAGATTCCATAACGACTTGTCTTTCATCCAGCCAGTCATTCATTGACGCTGCTTTTAACATGGCGTATTCACCACTAACCTGATAGGCAAAGGTCGGGACGCCAAACTGATCTTTTGCTCTGCGTATAATATCAAGATACGGCATGCCGGGCTTCACCATAATCATATCGGCGCCTTCTTGCAGATCAAGCTGAACTTCCCGTAATGCTTCATCTGAATTGGCGGGGTCCATTTGATAGCTGTATTTATTGCCACCGCCAAGATTGCCGGCCGAGCCGACGGCATCTCTGAATGGTCCGTAAAAACTGGATGCATATTTCGCAGAGTAGGCCAGAATCCTGGTGTTAATGTGCCTGTTGGATTCCAAAACCTGTCTGATGGCGCCGATTCTGCCGTCCATCATGTCGGAAGGTGCAACGATATCGGCACCTGCTTCCGCATGGGACAGTGCCTGTTTGCATAAAACGGCGACAGTTTCATCATTAATGACATAGCCGTCATCATTTAATAAACCATCCTGCCCGTGTGATGTAAATGGATCCAGTGCTACATCGGTAATGACCCCCAGTTCCGGGAAGGTTTCTTTTAATGCACGTACGCAACGCTGGGCCAACCCTTCGGGATTGTAGGCTTCTTCAGCGTTTTTAGATTTTTTGTTGCAGTCAGTGACTGGAAAAAGCGCAATGGCAGGGATACCAAGTTGTATTAACGTATCGGCTTCTTCCAGCAATAAGTCGATTGTCAGTCTTTCAATGCCAGGCATGGAAGGAATGATTTCCTTCTTGTTTTGACCCTCAATAACGAACATAGGATAAATCAGATCATCAGTCGAGACGCTGTTTTCTCGCATCAGACGACGGGAAAATGACTGAAAACGCATTCTTCGCATGCGTGAGTCAGGAAAAATAGTGGTATTATGTATAATTTTTTCCATATTGATATGGTCTATAATATTCAAATATTTTTTTTGGAGCAGAAACAAAATTTGTGAACAACTGACGCAGGGTTTTTGTTTGTCTTCAAAGTGTACAATTGTTGTTATAAAACAAAACAGAAGCTGGACAAAGACAGCTTAGTGACATAATTTTTTTCGAGTACGTTCCTTATTTTTGCTTTGGATGAGTCAGAATATGTCCTGAGTTATTGTATCAGTGTATCATGTCCATTGTTTGAAAATGGAATGTATGATGCTGAATATTTTTGGAGTTTTTATGAGAATTAACTATTACACCCAATTATTTTTATTTGTGCTTTTGGCGATGTTCATGTCTGTGGCATCGGCAACCGCGAAAGATTTGGCGGCACCTCAATTAGCCATTCAGGAGGCGTCAAATAAATTAAAAGACAGGTTACAGGACAAGTCTTTTACTAAAGACTTTAAACAAATAAACCAGTTTGTCGAAGATGTCATTGAGCCGCATGTGGATTTTAATCGTATATCCGCGCTGGTATTAGGCAAGCTATGGAAAAAGGCCAGTCCTGAAGAGAGAGCCGATTTTAAAAAAGAATTTCACACTTTACTGGTCAGAACCTATTCACGAGCATTCATTGAATTTAAAGATTGGTCAGTTCGTTTTTTGCCTCTGAATATGAAAGAAGGCGCTAGAAAAGTGATTGTCAAAACAGAAGTTTTACAGCCGGGTATTCAGCCCATTGGTGTAAATTACAGGATGCTGTTGGAGAAAGGTCAGTGGAAAGCGTATGACATTATGATTGAGGGCGTGAGTCTGGTGACTAATTACCGGACTAGTTTCAAAAATGAAGTCAGACGGACCGGTTCGCTAAAAGCAGTAATTGAACAATTGGCGAAGCGTAATAAGGAAGCTCTGTCTGTAAAAGAAACCTCCTGATACTTTATTTATTGTGCCTGTTGTACCTGAAAATGATTTTTGGTTAGATTGACGATAGGAAGTCTAACCAAGGTTAATAAATTTTTTATAGTAAAAAACACATCTACTTTTGCTGTCAATGATAGCGACGAAAAAATGATGATGGATTATCAACCTTTATATAGTGCTTTGCAGGAAGCTAATCTGGAATCCTGGGCTGATAAGTTGCCACTCCAACTTCAGCAGGCATTCGACAATAAGCATCATGGAAATTTGAGTCAATGGAAATTGGCTGTTGAGCAAATAGAGGCATTGATACCCTCCACACGGGAAATTATCAATGGTGTTAGCATAGGAGCCGCTTCAGACTTATCTGAAGCTCAACAAGTTCATCTCGAACAAACGCTGAAGAAACTTCTGCCCTGGCGCAAAGGCCCTTATCACTTATTTGGACTTCACCTGGACACAGAATGGCGTTCGGACTGGAAATGGGAGCGCTTGAAAAATCAAATCAGTCCTCTGACAAATCGCATGGTTTTGGATGTCGGTTGCGGTAATGGTTATCATTGCTGGCGAATGTCGGGAGCGGGTGCCAGATTGGTCGTAGGCATAGACCCGTATTTGTTAAATGTGATGCAGTTTCTGGTAATCAGAAAGCTCTATGGCGATGCGCCTGTTTTTGTGTTGCCATTGAGTATTGAAGAGATTCCGGGCAGGATTGAAGCTTTTGATACCGTATTTTCAATGGGAGTGTTGTATCATCGTCGCTCGCCGATTGATCATTTGCTGGAGTTGAAAGGATGTTTGCGACCAGGAGGAGAATTAGTCCTGGAAACACTCATAATTGAAGGCATTGACGGTCAGGTATTACTGCCGCCGGGACGTTATGCCAGAATGCGGAATGTCTGGTTTTTACCCAGTTGTGATGCACTTGTCAGTTGGCTACATCGTTGTGGATTTGGTAACGTACGGTTACTGGATGTGACTAAAACAACCATTCAAGAACAACGCACAACTGAGTGGATGCCATTTCATTCGTTAAAAGATTTTCTCTCCCCTGATAATAAAGATTTGACCTGTGAAGGTCTACCTGCGCCAATCAGGGCTATTTTTACGGCCAATGTCGCTTAACCTAAGTCCTTCAGAACAAGAACCAAAGCCATTCTTGTCAAAAGCTTCCTGCCATTGTGTTTATTTATAGTATCTACTCATCCGGTAGTTATTTAGCGGCTGTAGGATATTGATTTATCAGGAC
>CAYYSO010000095.1:0-9410 GCA_964474415.1 uncultured Methylomarinum sp.
AATTTTCGATACCGGAACAATAGCCGACTTCCAGTATCATTTCGATGTCAAACAAGGTACGCTGTTCCAGACGCTGGGCTTCAACCAGTTTATTCAACGATCGTAACTGCTCAAGTCGTTCTGCCAGCTCAATTTTGATCGCCTCAACCGCCTTCAATAACTGTTCTCTGGGAGTGACATAATGACTTTTCGGATAAATGGTAAATCGCGCCAGTCTATGAAGAATTTCGCCGGTTAATGGATCGAACATCGATAGCCGTTCGATTTCATCATCGAACAGTTCAATTCTTAACGCCTGTTCTTCCGACTCTGCAGGAAACACGTCTATCACCTCACCGCGTACCCGATAGGTGGCGCGACGTAATTCGGTATCATTACGGGTGTATTGCATTTCCGCCAGACGGCGCAAAATATCACGTTGTTTAATCAAATCGCCACGTACCAGATGCAATACCATTTTGAAATAAGATTCGGGTTCACCCAAACCATAGATTGCCGACACCGTGGCAACCACCACGGTATCACGCCGCTCCAGCAAGGCTTTGGTGGCAGACAGACGCATCTGTTCGATATGTTCGTTCAGGGATGCATCCTTATCGATAAAAGTATCCGATGCCGGTATATAAGCTTCCGGCTGGTAATAATCGTAATAAGAGACAAAATACTCAACACTGTTTTCCGGAAAAAATTCTTTCATTTCACCATATAACTGCGCCGCCAGAGTTTTATTAGGCGCCAGAATCATCGCCGGACGCTGTGATTCCTTAATGACATTGGCCATAGTAAAAGTTTTACCAGAACCGGTTACTCCCAAAAGCGTCTGGTGAACTTCGCCATCATCAAGACCGTCAAGCAGTCGTTTTATCGCTTGCGGCTGATCCCCGGCCGGTTGATAACTACTTTGTAGTTTAAATTTTTTTTTCACTGCTATTGCTTAAAAAAATAAGGGTAATATAGCCCAATATTATACATAGAGTATAATACTGGGTTACTTTGATATTGTTTTCGATTGAGGCATTATGAGCATTCAACTTTCAGATAGAGTTAAAGCTGTTAAACCTTCTCCTACTCTGGCGATTACAGCCAGAGCTGCAGAAATGCGCGCTGCCGGTAAAGATATTATCGGGCTGGGCGCCGGTGAACCGGATTTTGATACTCCGGAGCACATTAAGATGGCAGCCGTAAAGGCGCTGGATAATGGTTTTACCAAATATACAGCAGTTGACGGTATTCCCAGTTTAAAACAAGCCATTATCAATAAATTTAAACAAGATAATCACTTCGACTATCAGTTAAATCAGATTCTGGTGTCCTGTGGCGGCAAACAAAGTTTCTACAATCTGGCACAAGCTTTACTTAACCCTGGGGATGAAGTGATTATTCCTGCTCCCTACTGGGTTTCCTACCCGGACATGGTTTTACTGGCCGATGGTGTGCCGGTCATCGTGGAATCCACACAAGCACAGAACTTTAAAATTTCGCCGCAACAGTTACGCGAAGCGATTACCGATAAAACCCGTTTATTCGTCATTAACAGCCCTTCCAACCCGACGGGAACCGCTTACGACCTGGATGAATTGAAAGCATTGGGAGAAGTGTTACGAGACTATCCTGATATTATCATTGCAAGCGATGATATGTATGAACATATCCTTTGGAAAAAAGGCAGTTTCGTCAATATTCTCAATGCCAACCCGGATTTTTATGAGCGAACCATGGTGTTAAACGGCGTATCCAAAGCTTATTCAATGACCGGTTGGCGTATTGGCTATGCAGCTGGTCCTGCTGAACTCATTGGCGCCATGCGTAAAATTCAGTCACAAAGCACATCCAACCCGACTTCGATTTCACAGGTCGCCGCAGAAGAAGCCATTACCGGCAATCAAAGCTGTATTGATACCATGCTGACCGAGTTTAAAAAACGCCATGATTTTGTGGTTGCGGAACTCAATAAAATCGATGGTATTGAATGCTTAAGTACCAATGGAACGTTTTATGTTTTCCCTAGTGTGGAAAAACTGTTGACACGTCTTGACGGCATTAATTCTGATCTTGATTTTGCTGAATATCTCATTGAAAAAGCTGGTGTCGCCCTGGTTCCAGGTACTGCATTTGGTTGTCCCGGTCATATCAGAATTTCCATTGCCACCAGCATGGAAAACCTTGCTAATGCATTAGCAAGAATCAAAAAGGCAATATAAGACTTTTCTCTTTTTCATGCCCAGCGTGAAAATATTGTAGCGTCCGCTATCAGGACTTTGTGATAATTGCAGAACAAAAAGGGCAAGGTGATTTTGAACCTTGCCTAATGCGCCCTGACCGCTCAAAACTCTGCCGTTACGGAAACTTGATTTTTATGAGAATCTCATGTGGATTACGATCAAACATCGAAATCAGACGACTTTCCATACCGGGAAGAACCAAGCTATCCTTGACTATCCTGGCAATCAATTTGGCTTGTTTCTCAGCAATTTCGTTGTAGTAAAGCACCTCGGTCTGGTTGACACCAATTTCCAGAATATTAGCACGGCTGAGTTGAAAGCCTTTCTTATCCATTGCTTGAATTAATAAATTCCTATATTTTCTCAACTGTTCTTTGCTGCCGTCAAATTGCATCGAAATTGAAAAGAACGAATGTTGTACTTTTTGCACATTTTGTCGTTCGGCCGTAACCTGTTTGAGAATCTTTTCAGCCATTCCTATCTTTCTGTCTACCTGGCTTTTAAGCATATCTACACGTTCCACTTTTTCCTGAATTGATTGAATATCAAAATCTTTCACCTTCTTTTCCAGTTCCCTTGTCCTATTTAGAGAATCCTCTGCTTGCATGATGGTCGCATTGATTTTCTTTTCTGCCTGCTTGACCAAGTCCTTAACTGTTTGAGATTTTTCTTCAGCGTCCAGTTCAAAATCAGTGATTTTTTTGTAACCAAAAAAAGACAACGACAATACCAGAAGCGATGAAGCCAGACCTAAAAAAAACAAATTAATCTTAGCCCATTTGGTTGCATGATCCTGAATCTTTTCCAGTGTCTCCAACTCGGTGGTGTGAGCCTGTTTTTTGATGGCTTTCGTGGCCTCTTCGACATGTTCTTCAAAGTTAATGTCAGGCGGTGGGAGAACATTTTTAGACTGGTGCAGATTATGTCCACAGTTACTACAGTAAAAGTGCTTCTGGTCTTGTTCCAAATGACAATTTGGACAGCGCATGTTTTCTTCGGAAACGATCATTGTCTATTATCTTTCATCATTTGCTGATAATCTCTCCTGATAAAGTTGATACCCCGAAAATCAAGCAGCTTTGTGGCGCGCTTCGGTGCCTTAAAAATTATGTACGCAAAATTGTTTGATTTTGACAGTGATTCATCATTCTCGGCGAGATAGGCCAGGTGATTTTTGCGGTAGTCTATGCTATAGACGCCGTTTTGACCTAAACTGTTATCGATGTAGACTTTGTACTTTAGTGGCGCCTCGTGATAGTAGGTTAGTTGGCCTGGAATTCTAGAGACAAATGAAATCACATCCAAAATCACATACCCTTTTTTCATGTCTGCGATTGAATAAACTTGATCATTAATGATGTAATTTCCCTCCAGCAGGATTGCTCCGGTTTTTTCCCTGATCAGAAAAAAACGCCCAGAACCTTCAACAGAAAAATAGTCACTATCGAACGAATCGGGATAAATGCTTAGATTGGCAATTCCCTGAATATAAATCATCTTTTCTAGCAGTTCATTTCTAAGATTGCCCAAACCGTAAAGGTCCTTCAATTTTTGCCAATTCTCCTTTCCCAGAATTAGCTTGAAGACTTTATCTGTTTTTAGTGTTTGAGTTTGCCTCCTCTGTTCCTGGGAGACAATCAAATTTGCGGTGGGGTCATCTAGAAAAGAGAACTTTTGGACATAGACTTCTGTCTGATGAATACGGCTGATTTGAATTGGTACAACCTGAGTGATGGCACAACCTGTCAGCAGTACGGCCAGATTGATAAGGGGCAGTGAGTGTGAAAGCTTTGGTATATTGAAAAGCAAAGTATCCTCCTGCAGAAACGCAAAGCCGGATACTGATACTTTGAACCAATAAGGCAAGTATCGCTTAGTTTTTATAAAAAATCTTATCCGCCATAATTTGATTACACAACAGTTACTGTCCCGAGTCAACTATCCTGACTGCTCATCCAATGCGGAAACGGTCAAGTAGAGCAAAACATCTGCACATTCTTACCAACTTTTAACCCAGTCCCCTACCCTGACTTTCCGAATACTGGAAGGCACATCCAATGTTCCAGTAGAAAACATTACATTTACATTGTCAATTTCCAACATGCCGACAGGTTCCTTGTTTGTTCCTGTCAGTCCCAATTCTTGTGTCTCAGCGCTGGCCGTATAAACCACTAATTTATCACCACGCTTTAGTTTATCCTGAGAACCGGCTGCAATCACAATATGGTCGTTTTCAACTTTAACCACTCTGGCCGAAAATGGATAACATCCAAAAACCCGCCTGATATCCTGACTGACTAAATGAATAATGGTGTTAATTTTATTTCCCGCCGGAGTCGCATTAAAACGTTCACTGCCAACTGAATATCCCGATGGAATCCACACATCGCCCAGAATTGAATCTGAATAACGATGTTGAAATAACAATGCGCCACTAAATCCATCATGAACATAAACATCCAGGGTAACCCCTCTTCTGGCAATCACATCCCTGGCAGCCGCTTTGATTTGCGCAAGAATACCGGCGCCTCTGACGTATTCAGTCGATTCAAACGCGAAATCCCGGATAACTCCGGACAAGACAAACTGGGCTCCCGCTTCACGGGCAATATCAATAATACTGGAACTGCCATAATCGCTTTCCGATATTATTTCCGGTGCCAAATCCGGTCTTGAATAAAGCACGATATTGGTTTTGTTGTAACCAGTAAAATCCCCCGATTCCATCAACAAATTATTTATTTCCCGAGGAATTCCACTGTACAAATCCTGAGATTCATTACCACTGATCTGACCCGATGTTACTGCAGGAAAAGCAGTTGCTACGATTCTTTTTTTATAGGGTGCTTTACAAAATGGCGCCTCGGACAACAACGCCAGCACTTGAACATGATAGACATTGCCCTCCTGCCATTCATCAACCACTTTAGTACTACCGATCAATAAATTCGTAGTCGTTTTATGCCCGGCTTGTAAAGCAGCATGCTTGATTGCCGACTCAACAGCCTTTCTCCTGGCCAGCAGCATCTGTCCACGGGTAATAACAGCCTGACCTTCAGCCGTCAATACCCGAGCATCTTGTTTGACCGTTTCGGCATTCAATGTTGCCTTATCAGGCGAGTTATTCGTGCACGCCTGTAATATCAGAAAGCTTAAAAAAATAACAGCCTTGTAAACAAAATTCATGGACAAACTATTGGGCAATGCCATTGACTAAGAAATAATTGACAAACAGCCTGGAGGATGTATTTAGCAACCATTCCGAATCATACAGACCAGCGTTTAACAAGCCCCTGTCCAGCGCGTTTTTACCTTGAGAAAAACCGCCGACATCAACACCCCCGTTACAATTAGCTGAACCACATGCCAGGTTAATGGTTTTCACTTGAGCGATGTTATACCCGAGACGGGTAAAAGGAATTTTATTATTTTCCTGCAAGCACTGCTCCAGAAAAGTTAAATTACCGGCAATGCACCGATAAAACCTGTCGCTCACTGTCAACGACATGCGGGCATATAAGGTATTCCCCAATGTTTGCAAATTAACGACTTTTGCGTCGCGCAGAAAAATATCGAAATATATGCGGTATGCCTCATTTTTCATAACCTGCCCTGCAACAGTCTGACCGTTGGGAAGTCTTTTCTGATACAACATTGCCGCCAATTGACGATAACCGCTCAATTTTGCTGATTGCTCTGCAGCAAAGCGGCGTTGTTGACTTGTCGTTGCTCCTTGATCAATTTGACTATGACCTGAAGCGGTTAAAATTTCATCCGCAATCACCGCCTCTTTCGCATCAAATATTTTATTGACTGTCACTGAACAAGCGGATGAAATGACCGAAATTCCCAGGAATAAAATGCCAGAATATATAAACTTCACCTGCCCACTCCTATTTAGTTCATTAAATTAATCGGCCAGATGTGCTGATTCTTGAGGCGGCGATACTAACTTATAGCAACGTCTTCAAGCCTGTCTACAGACCATAATTTTTCCAACTGGTAAAATTCGCGTGCCTGCGCAGTCATAACATGCAAAATTACATCGCCTAAATCCAAAAGCATCCAATCAGAACCTTCCTGACCTTCAAACCCGGGATGTTGAATTCCATACTGTTTGACTTTTTCTGCGACATATTCACACAAAGATCTTGCATGACGTTCCGATGTGCCGGTAACCAGTACCATATAATCGGTAATACTGGTTTTTCCGCGTACATCCAGGACAGTAATATTCTGTCCTTTACGCTCATCAACTACATTTTTGACGATATTCAGTAATTCTTGTGTTTGCATTCATTTTCCTGTTGTTAAACTCTATACAGTTTATGTTGTTTAATGTAACGAATAACCGCATCCGGCAACAAAAAACGGGGATCTTTACCATTAGCCAGTAGTTTTCTAATGACAGTAGCTGAAATATCCAACTGCGTCACGTTCTGAAAAAACAGGCAACCGGCCGCCTGTTTTTTTAACTTTTCTCTTTGATCTGTTAATCTGCTATTCAAAAAATCACAGAGCGCATGGCGCTTGTATCCGGGACGGGTCATCACCACAATATGTGCATAATCGAATAAATGTCGCCATCGATACCATAAGTTCAGCTTTGCAAAAGCATCTGCCCCAATAAACAACAGCAACGGACAATCAACAAACTCAGTGCGTAACGATTTAAGCGTATCGACCATATAAGAAGGCCCTTCCCTGTCCAGTTCTCTTCTGTCAACAATCAGACCGGATGACTTCTCAATGGCCAGTTGCAATAGTATTAAACGGGTTTCTGCAGAAACATCCGGCTGCTCCCGGTGCGGTGGCAGATGACAGGGAATCAACCTGATCTCGTCCAATGCAAATATCTCTTTAACTTCCAGTGCAGTACGTAAATGTCCGTAGTGAACCGGATTGAAAGTACCGCCGTAAACGCCAATCATTATTGCCTGATTTGACCATCACCTAATACAATGTATTTTAGTGTCGTCAAACCGTTTAACCCTACAGGGCCCCGGGCGTGGAGCTTGTCAGTGCTAATGCCGATTTCCGCTCCCAAACCATATTCAAAACCATCGGCAAAACGTGTCGAGGCATTGACCATCACTGAGCTGGAATCAACCTCGCGTAAAAATCGTCGCGCCAGAGTATAATCTTCAGTAACAATAGATTCAGTATGCCCGGAACTGTACTGATTAATGTGTTCTATTGCTTCTTCTATGCCTTCAACAATTTTAATCGACAACATCGGCGCCAGATATTCTGTCTTCCAGTCCTGTTCACAAGCCCGTGAACATTCAGGCGCTAAAGAACAGGTTTTCAGACAACCCCGTAATTCAACCCCTTTTTGTCTATATTTCTCTACCAGCAAAGGCAATACCTTAGCGGCAATTTTTTCTGCTATCAGTAAGGTCTCCATTGCATTACATACACCGTAACGCTGGGTTTTGGCATTCACAGCTATATTGACCGCTTTGTCCAGATCAGCTTTACTATCAATATAAACATGACAAATACCATCAAGATGCTTAATCACAGCAATAGTAGATTCTCGACTGATACGTTCGATCAAACCTTTACCGCCACGCGGCACAATCACATCAACAGTTTGATCCATCGTGATAAGTTCACCCACTGCTGCACGATCGGTGGTTTCAACAACCTGAACCGCTTCGGCTGGCAAACCGGCAGCAGCCAAGCCCTCTGCAATGCAGGCTGCAATCGCCTGATTAGAATGAATAGCTTCCGAACCCCCACGTAAAATACAAGCATTACCGGATTTCAGACATAATGCCGCCGCATCAACAGTCACGTTGGGACGGGATTCATAGATAATGCCAATGACACCTAAAGGCACCCGCATCTGCCCCACCTGAATGCCACTAGGTCGATAATTCAGATCAGTGATACTGCCCACAGGGTCAGCCAGCGCTGCTACTTGTTTCAAGCCCTCGATCATGGAGTCAATGGTTGACGGCTTTAATTCCAACCGATCCAACAACGCCGATTCCAGTCCATTCGCCAAACCTGCCTGTAGATCCTTTTGATTTTCAACGGCCAGCCGTTCCCTGTTTGCGGCAATGGCTTCAGCAATTTTAATCAAAGCAAGGTTCTTTTGCCCCGTTTCTGCTCGCCCCATATCCCTGCTCGCTGTTCTGGCCTGCCGTCCCAGCAACCCCATATATTGTTTAATATCCATTGCTTAACTACAAATGTGGATTAAAAATCTTTGAATTATAACTTTTTGTTGGCTTATTGGCTATTTAACGTTTTTCAACATCAGTTGAATTAATGGATTAAATCTGCGAATGGTCGATGTAGATAGTAATTGGCAGTGAAGTAGCTATCTGACAACGATAGAAAAACAAAGAGGTTTTGAAGAGCCAATTGGTGAGTAATACAATAATCACGGCTTATCAGTCGAGTGAGTATACCATGACCAAAATTGCTCAATATTTTGGATGTCATTAGTCGACATTAAACTGAGTGATTGCAAAATGCTAGACCCAGCCCTTTTAACTAATTTAAACCATCACAAATCAAGCTTTATTGATTCATCAACAAAGAACGAAAAGGATGAGAGCAGTATTCGCCACAAAACAGAAGTAACGGCTATATATAAAGATACATTTGAAAAATATAGACCCATTCTGGCTAATCTGCCAGCGAAAAACCACAACAAAAGCAGTCAGCTTTTCCCCTGAAAACGCCCCTACCCTGCACTGGCTAAAATCGCTAAATTCAGAGGTATTATTTTGTCTGTTGCTATTCAGTATGTTTAAGTTTGTCCTGATATTGAGAACATAAATACGCTAAATAGTTACTTTGGTCTAAAAGGTAATTTTCCCGTTTGATGGACAATACACAGATTGTAAAATTATAAGGCATTGTTTATTACTCTCTGCTTTCATTTTAAAAAACCTGTATCCTGATACAATCAGATTTTTAATAAAAGCCCCCCCCTAATTCAGATGAAAAAACGCCTATTTGCTTATCTACTGCCACTCTATTTTGTATGCAGCACTGTTAATGCCGAAAAAATTGGCTGCATTACCACCTCCTGGAAGCTCATCGGGGCTAATCACAAGGTTTGCGTACAGGCATTTGATGACCCCAAAGTGCAAGGTGTCAGCTGCCACGTCAGCCAGGCTAAAAAAGGCGGGATTGCCGGTACTTTTGGTTTAGCAGAAGACCCTTCTC